>NZ_JAZHUW010000021.1:0-31731 GCF_036453465.1 Lactimicrobium sp. | reverse complement strand
ATGTGAAATCTTTGAGCGCAGTATCGCGTGACTCAATGATTTTTCGTGTGAGATAAAAGACTGCCGGCAGAAATCGGCAGTCTTTTCAAAATACCCGCATTGGCTAAGCCGTGAACAGTAACCATTTGCAGTGGCAGATTTCTTTTTCTTCTTGCAATGCTGTGTGGGATGATCTATCATACAGGCACATCGATAGAAGCACCAGTCAGGCATGAAACAGTCTTTTTATAATGGCTGTTTCAGAAAGGCAGGTGCTTTTATTTATGATGGTTAAGATTGTTGTTACAAATGTGAAGAAGATGTCTGGCTGTACAGAGGTTGTCTGGCAGCTCAATGGAAGTGAGCAGGTTTCTCACTTCTACCGCCATGGGGATGGCTCGCTTGGGTTTGATCCTTATTTTGTCCGCCATTCCCTGGCAGTGCAGGCAGTGGTTTATGCGCTGGCAAATGATGCGTCTCTTTCCAGAAAAGGAAAGAAAACGGCTGTGCTATCGGCTTGAGGCACAGCCTTTTTTCAGATGGCCGGAATGGCTTTGGCACGTTCTTTTGCCTTTGCCATCAGTTCATCGAGATATGTATTTGTCTTATGCTTTGTTTTGCAGGCAAGCACAACCGGAATGGAGCCTTCCGGCTGCAGGGGCACGGCCACAAGGCCCTGGGCACTGGCAACATTGAGGGTTGAGATCGGCAGTAAGGCAACGCCATGTGTGCTTCTGACCGTATCAAGAATCTTGTCAATGTCAGCGGTATGGACATTTTCGGTGGAGATATGGCTGGCAATCAGCAGCTGCCGGCAGAAAGAATAAGAACCGCTGTGGGGATTGCTGAGATAGAAAGATTCATTCTTCAATTCGCGCAGGGTAATGCTTTTGCGCTTAGCGGCCGGGTGGCTGCTGCAGACAATGGCTGCCACTTCATCGGCTGCCATCTGTACAATCTCATAATCATTTCCTAATAACTGGCTGCGGCGTACCACGATGGCATCAAAATAGCCGCTGTTCAGTCCTTTCAAAAGGGCGGGAACTTCACCTTCTTCCAGATGCAGTTCACATTCCGGATGTTCTTCTGTAAAGTTGCGGAAGAAACCGTTCAGACGGTACTGGCGCAGGATGGGAAGGTGGCCGACATACAGTGTACGTCTGTCTCCTGTTTTATAGGGATCCATGGCACGCACCATGGCATGGTACTGGCGGACAAAGTCAATGGCCATTGGCAGCAGTGCTTCACCTGCGGTGGTCAGCCTGCCGGAGGCCATGCCCTGGCGGTCAAACAGCACGCAGCCAAGCTCTTTCTCCAGATGCAGGATTTCTTCAGCAGCAGATGTACTGTAGCGGTGGACGCTGCCATCCGGCGTGACATAGATTTCACTTTCTGCTGCGTTGATAAAAGCTTCCAGTTCCTGAATTGTCATGTTCTTTTCTACCTCTGGCCTTAGTATAGCATGCCGAAAGAAAAAGGACCGTACGGTCCTCAGGCATTCTGTTTGGCGAGATTTTCCTTTGCCACGGCAAGCATCAGTTTAATGCGGTTTTCCTGGTTGACTTTGGTAGCACTGGGGTCATAGTCAATCGCACTGATGTTGGCCTGCGGGTATTTGGCCCGGATGGTATTGATCACGCCTTTGCCCATGATATGGTTAGGCAGGCAGCCAAACGGCTGGGCACAGATGATGTTTGGATATCCGCCTTTGATCAAGGATACCATTTCACCTGACAGCAGCCATCCTTCACCCATCTTGGCACCAAGATGAATGATGCCATCGGTGCCTTTGATCAGGTCATAGAAGCTTTCTTCCCCATAGAAGCCGCAGGCACGCATTTCTTTGGACATACTGACACCAATGTCGTCCATGACTTTCAATGCGGCTTTCCATCCAAGTTCCACCAGCTTATTGCCACCATAGAGCTGGATATCCATCTGGAAGTTCTTGATACAGTAGTTGGCATAGCCCATGATACCGGGCATATTCACTTCACAATCCTGCGATTCCAGGAACTTCTTCAGGTCGTTGTTGCCCATGGGAGAAAACTTGACATAGATTTCACCGACAACACCAACCTTGACTTTCTGTACGCGGGTAATCGGCACCTTTGCGGCATCGCGGGCAATCTCTCTGAATTTTTTCTTCATAACCGGAATCATGTAGTTTTTATTGTCATACATCCAGCCGGAGATGGTGTTGATCCATTTGTCACACCAGGCATCGGCTGCTCCGGGTTCATTTTCATAAGGGCGGATCTGGTTGCGCAGAGCATCAATCATGTCACCGTATTCGGCTGCCGCCAATACCTTTTCACCCATCTTAAGAGTGAAGGGCATCTGGGATCCTTTTTCAAGACCGGTCGGGTTGATGGAGGCAACCGGAATATAGCCATAGCCTGCTTTGACAAGGGCCTTGCGCAGCAGCTTGATGTAGTTGGAGGCACGGCATCCGCCGCCTGACTGCGAAATCAGCAGGGCAGTATGATGCAGGTCATACTCACCGCTGTTGAGGGCGTCAAGGAACTGGCCGATGACAAGCAGGGCAGGATAGCATGTATCATTGTGCACATAGCGCAGACCAAGCTGGGACACTTCGGACCCCCGGTTTTTCAGCACTTCGCAATGGCATCCTTCACTTGCCAGGGCAGCCTGAATCAGGGCAAACTGAATCGGTGCCATGTTGGGGATCAGGATGGTGTAGTCCTTAAGCATATCTTTTGTGAAGTTTGGTGTGAGATATTCCATATTCACTCCTTCTCTTCTTTTTCTTTCTGTTCATCCAGGGCCGCAAACAGGGAGCGGATGCGGATATTGACAGCGCCAAGATTGGTGATTTCATCAATCTTCAGCTGTGTGTACAGCTTGCCGCCTTCCTGCAGAATTTCCTTGGTCTCATCGGTTGTAATGGCATCCAGGCCGCAGCCAAACGATACCAGCTGGACCAGATCCATGTCTTTCTGGGTCGTGCAGTACTTTGCGGCCGCATACAGCCGGCTGTGATACATCCACTGGTTCAATACAGCGGTAGGGAACTTATGGACCATCCAGGATACACTGTCTTCCGTAATGACAGCAGCACCCTGGCGCACAATCAGCTTGTCAATGCCATGGTTGACCTCCGGATCCACATGATAGGGACGACCAGCCAGCACAATGATGCGCTTTCCCTGTTTCCGTGCTTCTTCAACAATCCACTTACCTCTTTCCCGGACATCCTGCATATGCTTTGCATACTCTGCATAGCCGGCATCCACAGCCTGCTGTACAAGCTTCTTTGGAATGCCATGGAAATACCGCGACAGATACTTCGGGGCATCATGCTTGAATCGTTCCGAATTGTCCAGATTGACATAATCATAGATGAACAGTTTGTCCTTCAGCTCCGGTACGTTGTTGGCCAGTACTTCCGGATAATAGGCAACCATCGGGCAGTTGTAGTGATTGTCACCAAGACCTTCATCCAGGTTGTAGCTCATGCACGGATAGAAGATCGCATTGATTTCAGGATCCTTTGCCAGTTCCATGATATGGCCATGGGAGAGCTTGGCAGGATAGCAGGCTGTATCACTGGGAATGGTACCCTGTCCTTCCTGATACAGCTTACGGCTGGAAACAGGGGATACCTTGACCTTGAAGCCAAGGGTTGTCCAGAAGGCATGCCAGAAAGGCAGCAGTTCATACATATTCAGACACAGCGGAATGCCAATGGTGCCTCTGGTCCCATTGCCCGGGTTCTTTGCATAGGCAAGCAGGGCATCCAGCTTATAGGCATACAGATTCAAGGTATCATCCGATGCCTTGCCGGTCACCGGTTTCTCACACCGGTTGCCTGAGATCAGCCGCTTGCCATCGGAGAACGTATTGATGGTCAGCTGGCAGTGGTTGCCGCATCCCTGGCACTGTACAGAAGTAACTTTCTGACTGAAGTTCTGCAGTTCCTGCTGGCTGAGGATGGTAGAGTGCTGGTCTTTCTTACTCTTTCTGAGTCCATACAGAGCAGCACCATAGGCACCCATCAGGCCGGCAATATCAGGCCTGATGACTTCCACGCCCATTTCTTTTTCAAAGGCACGCAGGACAGCTTCGTTATAGAAGGTACCGCCCTGGACAACGATCCGTTTGCCAAGCTGGTCCGGACTGGAAGCACGGATGACCTTATAGAGGGCATTCTTGACAACTGAAATTGAAAGGCCGGCGGAAATGCAGTCAAGGGTGGCACCGTCTTTCTGAGCCTGCTTGACAGAAGAATTCATGAAGACCGTGCAGCGTGAACCAAGATCTACCGGATGTTTGGCAAACAGACCCTGCATGGCAAACTCTTCCACCGTAAAGTTCAGTGCCTTGGCAAAGGTCTGCAGGAAACTGCCGCAGCCGGAAGAGCAGGCTTCGTTCAGGAAGATGTCACTGATGGCACCATCCTCAATCTTGAAGCACTTCATGTCCTGACCGCCGATATCGATGATGAAATCTACATCCGGTATAAAATGCTTGGCAGCAGTGAAGTGGGCCACGGTCTCTACCAGGCCATAGTCACAATGGAAGGCCTGCTTCATCAGCTCTTCGCCATAGCCGGTTGCCGTGGCAGACTGAATATATAGATTAGGATGTTTCTGATAGAGCTCCTGCAGGGTTTCTTTTACCATCGGGATCGGATTGCCATTGTTGGGCTGATAGCGGGTGAACAGCAGTTCGCCTTTCTGGTTGATGACGGCAATCTTGATGGTTGTGGAGCCGGCATCGATGCCAATATGCACCGGTCCGCAGGTTTCATCAAAGGGAACCCGGGGTACAGCAGCCTTGGCATGGCGGTTATGGAAATCCCAGTATTCTTCACGGCTTTCAAACAGCGGAGGCAGGGAAGCAAATTTCGCCTTGCCGCTGTATTCAGAAAGATTTTTGATGACTGTGTTGAGATCAAGCTCTTCATCGGCATAATATGCGGCGCCAAGGGCGACATACAGCAGGGAGTTTTCCGGGCATGTGCCTTTGACATGCAGAGTCTTGTCAAAACTATTGCGCAGACATTTTGAGAATGTCAGAGGCCCGCCAAGGTAGAGAATATTGCCCTGAATGGGACGGCCCTGAGACAGACCGGCAATGGTCTGATTGACAACCGCCTGATAGATGGAAGCGGCGATATCACCGGTCTTGGCCCCCTGGTTGATCAATGGCTGTACGTCGGATTTGGCGAAGACGCCGCAGCGGCTGGCAATGGTATAGGTGCGCTCTGCCTTGCAGGCGGCTTCATCCATCTGGCCGGCATCCATCTTGAGCAGGGTTGCCATCTGGTCAATGAAAGCACCCGTACCGCCGGCACAGGAACCGTTCATTCTGACTTCGGTGCCATTGGTCAAAAACAGAATCTTGGCATCTTCACCGCCAAGCTCAATGATGCAGTCCGTGCCGGGGTTGAGACGGTTGGCTGCCACGCGTTCAGCAAAGACTTCCTGTACAAAGGGAACCTGGCAGGCATCGGCAAGACCCATGCCGGCAGATCCGGAAATTGCCAGAATGGCTTTGCCATCCGGCAGATATTTATCAACGATTCTGGACAGGATTTCTTCTCCTTTTTCCAGAATGTGGCTGTAGTGGCGTTCATAGCTTGAAGCTACAATCTGATTCTGTTCATTCAGAACGACGCATTTAATGGTTGTTGAGCCAATATCCAGACCAACTCTCATGCAAATCCTCCTGTATGCAATCCATAGCAAAACAACCTAATTTTAATGATATTAAGGAAAGAGTCAATTTCAGAGACCGCTTGCATAAACAAAGGCGTAACATTGTCGAACAGTTTGTTACGAGTAACTCACGTGTGGAAAAGCTTTTTATTTCAGCAAGCCCATGCTATTCTATTTACGCGTGTGAAAATTCACACTAAATGGGAGGAAGAGTATGGATCAGAAACATGGTTTCAGACTTGGAACCGTCGGTCTTTTTGCGGCGGCTCTGGTTCTGGGCGCGATTCCTGGCTGTGCCAAGAGCAAGGGTGTTTCCGGTGATTTTACGGGAACAGCCAAAGGCAACGGCGGCACAGTTACTGTCACAGTAACCCTGAAGGATTCTGTGATTACGGATGTGAAGGCAGATGGACCGGACGAGACCCAGGGGATTGGCTCCAAGGCAATTGACAAGCTGCCTGGTGAGATGGTATCCGGCAATACACTGAATGTGGATGCTGTCTCTGGTGCCACCATTACATCCAATGCCATCAAGGAAGCAGCAGCCGCAGCTTTGAAGTCTGCCGGCCTGAATCCGGATGACTATCAGACAGCAGCGACAGCCGCTGCAGCTGAGGATGTCACCGAAGATGCGGATGTCGTCATTGTTGGTGCCGGCGGTGCTGGTATGACAGCGGCCATTGTGGCTGCCAATGAGGGCAGATCTGTTGTCATTCTGGAAAGCCAGGATGCAGCAGGCGGAAACTCCGTTCGTTCCACCGGTGGTATGAACGCTGCCAAGACATCCTATCAGGATGAAAATACATTCGGTGAGGCTGCCGGTGTTCAGAAGACACTGGATACGGCTGCCAGCAAGTATGCCGATAACCAGACCATTACAGATCTGGCTAAGACAGTACAGGAGCAGTGGGATGCCTACCAGGCAAATCCGACTGGCTACTTCGATTCTGTTGAGCTGTTCGAGCTGGATACAATGATCGGCGGCAAGGGCATCAATGATCCTGCCCTGGTCAAGACTCTGTGTGAGAACTCCGCAGATTCCATTGAGTGGCTGTCTTCGATCGGTGCTGATCTCAAGAGTGTCGGCCAGTTCGGCGGTGCTTCTGTCAAGCGTATCCACCGTCCGGTCAACGCAGAAGGCAAGACAACTGCTGTTGGTGCCTATGTTGTTCCGATTCTGGAGAAGAATGTTGAAGATCTTGGCGTCAAGGTTTACTACGATACAACAGCCAACAAGATCCTGATGAAGGATGGCAAGGCTGCAGGTGTTGAGGCAGAAGGTAAGTCCGGCAACAAGGTTACTGTCAATGCCAAGGCTGTCATTCTGGCAACTGGCGGCTTCGGTGCCAACAATGACATGGTTGCTGAGCAGAATCCGGATCTCAAGGGCTACATCACAACCAATGCACCGGGTGCACAAGGCCAGGGCATTACCATGGCTACGGCTGAGGGCATTGATGCCGCAACTGTTGATATGAAGCAGATTCAGCTGCATCCGACGGTTCACGTTGATGATGATGGCAACGCACATCTGATTACCGAAGGTCTGCGTGGCGATGGTGCGATTCTGGTCAATGCAGAAGGTAAGCGTTTCACCGATGAAGTTGGTACACGTGATGCCGTTTCTGCAGCTGAGAATTCTCAGACCGGCGGTGCCGCATGGCTGATCATTGACCAGAACATGGTTGATGCTTCTGCTGTCATTCAGGGCTACATTGATTCCGGCTACACAGTACAGGGTGATACCTATGAGGATCTGGCCAAGGCAATGGGTGTTGATGAATCCACATTTGCTGAGACAATGAACACCTGGAATACAGATGTTGAAAACAAGAGCGATCCTGATTTCAACCGTACAACCTTTGCCAATAAGCTGGACAAGGCTCCGTACTATGCCATCAAGGTACAGCCGGGCGTTCATCACACCATGGGCGGCCTGAAGATTGATACTTCTGCTGAGGTCATCAATACTTCCGGTTCTGTGATCCCGGGCCTGTTCGCTGCAGGTGAAGTTACCGGCGGTGTGCATGGTGCCAACCGTCTGGGTGGAAATGCTGTTGCGGACTTCGTTGTCTTCGGCAGAATTGCTGGCCAGAGTGCGGCTGATTACACCAAGTAATTGAACCCATGAGCTGTCTGGATGATTCCAGACAGCTTTTTTTGTATTTGTGAAGAAGGCAATCTGTGCTATCATACATGAGACTTTCAAGTAGAGATGGGGAAGATGAACAAGAACAGGTTCTCAAAAATATGGCCGGTGATTGCCATCATCGGTGTGATGGCACTGACCATCTGGCTGATCTATCACTTTTTCGGCAGCTTTTTTGCGACCTTGTTCAGTATCCTGCGCAATGGCGACCAGCAGGAACTCACCGCATACCTGAACTCTCAGGACGAGGCATCCGGCCTGCTGTCCATCTTCCTGTTAACCATTCTGCAGGTTGTATCGATCTTCTTTCCCGGTATGGTCATTCATATCGTGGCCGGCGTCATCTATGGCTGGTGGAAAGCATTTCTGGCCTGCTATGCCGGCTTTCTGGCAGGCAATGTGCTGGTCTTCATCTTTGCCCGTAAGTTCGGTTCTGCCCTGCAGACAGCATTCAATGTGGAAAAAAGGGCAGGCTGGATCACCAGCAAGATCAACAGCACCAAACCTGCGTTTATCTTTGCCCTTGCCTGCATGATCCCGGGTATTCCCAATGGCTTCATTCCTTACTTTGCGGCCAGAACCGATATCCGTACCGGCCAGTATGCCATGGCCGTGGCGGTATCCAGCTGGATCCAGATTCTCTGCAACTGCTTTGCCGGACATTTCCTGATCCGGGGAGAATACTTCTACATGGTCATGGCTATCATCCTGCAGATTGTGATCATTCTGATTGCCATCTGGAAACGGGACTGGTTCCTTGGCAAGGGAAAACGCAATCCACAGAAGGCATCCTGAGCGGATGTCTTTTATTATGTCTGCCCGCCGTTCTTACGTTACAATACAGGCAGGAGGGTTTTATGCGTACAATCACAATTGGTTCCCAGCAGGTTTCCGTCATTGGCGCCGGCTGTATGCGGATTGCCGGTCTGTCTGAAAACGAAATGGATGCATTTGTTTCAACAGCCCTGGACAATCAGATTAATTTCTTTGATGAAGCCGACATCTATGGCGGCGGAAAAAGCGAAGAGGTGCTTGGCAGATGGCTCACCAGGCATCCGGAAAAACGGGAGAACATGTTCATCCAGAGCAAATGCGCCATTCATGATGGCATGTATGATTTCTCAAAGGAACATATCCTGAAAAGCGTCGATGGTATTCTGGAACGCCTGCACACAGACTATCTGGATTCTCTTCTGCTGCACAGACCGGATATCCTGATGGAGCCCGAAGAAGTCAGTGAGGCATTTGACACCCTGCAGAAGGCAGGCAAGGTGCGCCATTTTGGTGTTTCCAATGAAAACCCGGCCCAGATGGCCTATCTGCAGTCCGGCCTGTCCCAGAAACTCTGGTGCAATCAGGTGCAGTTAAGCTGTGCCCATACGGTGCTGATTGATGCCGGGCTGAATGTTGACATGCACAATGATGCCGGCATTGACAGAGATGGCGGTACGCTGTACTGGTGTGCACAGCATAAGATGGCCATTCAGGCATGGTCGCCGCTGCAGATGGGATACTTTGAGGGTGTCTTTTTAAACAGTGAGAAATATCAGGAATTGAATGAGAAGCTGCAGGAAATCGGTGATCGATATGGCGTGGGCAGAGATACGATTGCCTATGCCTGGATTCTGCGCCTGCCGTTTTCGATGCAGGTGGTGCTTGGCACCAGTAAGCCGGCCCATCTGATCAATGGGGCCAGAGCTGCTGATCTTCATCTGACAAGGACGGAATGGTACGATATTTACAAGGCAGCCGGGAATATGCTGCCATAAGGGGGAAAGAGAAGATGGAAAGAAAAATTGTATTTCTGGATGTGGATGGTACTTTGATTGACTATGAGGCCAAACTTCCGGCAAGTGCTGCTAAAGCTGTTGAGGAAGCCCGTGCCAATGGCCACCGTGTCTATATCTGCACCGGCTGTTCCAAGGCGGAAATTGCCCAGCGGCATCTCTGTGAGCTGGATGGCATGATCGGCGGCAATGGCGCCTATGTGGAGGACCATGGCCATGTGGTCATGCACCAGGGATTGAGCAAAGAAGAGACGAAACATATTGTTGACTGGTGCTGCGAACGGCATCTGGGCTTCTATCTGGAAGCTAATTCCGGTATGTACTGCAATGATGACATGCTTGTGCAGGGACCGGCTGTCATGACAAAATATGCACTTGGCAAGGGTGCAGATGTCTCCTTAGCAAAGAAAAGTGCAGATTCCTTCGTCAATTCCTTTATCCATCTGCCCAAAGAGCAGCTGTACCGGGATGACATCAACAAAATCTCCTTCATTCTGTCTTCCTATCAGGATCATCTTGACAGCAAGAAGGAATTCCCACAACTGGAAGCCAATACGTGGGGCGGCAAGGGTGAAGAAGCACTGTTTGGCGACCTTGGCCCCAAAGGCATCACGAAAAAGCATGCCATTGATGTGCTTCTGAACTATCTCCATGCCGATAAAAAGGATACAATCTCCTTTGGCGATGCCAAGATCGATCTGTCCATGTTTGAGCTATGCAGCTATAACGTTGCCATGGGCAATGGCGGCGATGAGATCAAGGCGGCTGCGGATTATGTGACCGATGATGTGGACAATGACGGCCTGTACAAGGCATTTGTGCATATTGGCCTGATTGAAGGAGGTAAGGAATGAACAAAGAAGAAATGTTGAAAAAGTACCATGACTGGATTTTTGCAATCTCTGCTTACCGCATGGCACTGAATACGATTGAAATTGATAAGCAGACAGTTGCGCCTGCCGGGGGCAATGCCTATCGTGACAAGCGCTCTGCCTATCTTGCCGGCCAGCTGTTCTCATTAGAGACAGATCCGGAAATGTATGAGATTCTGTGTGCTTTGAACAAGGATGAGACACTGGATGGGGATGATAAGCGTGCTGTTTCGCTGTATCTGAAGGAAGCTGACAACAACCGCTGCATTCCGCATGATGAGTTTGTAGCATACCGCAATCTGATTGATACATCCTGGAATGTCTGGCTGAAAGCCAAGCAGACCAATGACTATGATTCCTTTGCACCGGTGCTTGCGGATGTCATTGCAGCGAAAAAGAAGCTGTATGGATACCGCAAGAGTGATCTGTCTTTGTATGACCGCATGCTGGATGACTATGAGCCTGGCATGAACCAGCAGAAGTATGATGCGTTCTTTGACCGTGTGCAGAAGGATCTGGTGCCGCTGCTGGAAAAGGTAAAGAAGGCCAAGCAGATCGATGATGGTTTCCTGTATCAGGAATATCCGGTAGAAGGACAGAAGAAGTTCATGTCCGGCCTGCTGGAATATCTTGGCTTTGATCACAGCTGGGGCTATCAGAATGAGACCGAACATCCGTTTACTTCCTGGATCTGTGAAAATGACTGCCGGACAACAACCAAGTATCTGGACCACAATGTCATCAGTGCCGTATTGTCCACCGTGCATGAAGTCGGCCATGCCTATTATGAACATGACTGCAATCCAAAGTATGACGGCATGATTCTTTCCGAAGGCATTCCGTGTGCCCTGCATGAATCACAGTCCCGCTTCTGTGAGAATTATCTGGGCAGAACAAAGGCGTTCTGGACGTACAACTATCCGCGTCTGCAGGCGGTGTTCCCGGATCAGCTCAAGGGTGTTTCTCTTGACAGCTTTGTCAAAGCGATCAATGTGGCAAGACCGTCTCTGGTCAGAACCGAGGCAGATGAGCTGACCTATCCGCTGCATATTCTGGTGCGCTATCAGATTGAAAAGGGATTGTTTGACGGCTCCATTTCTACAGATCATCTGGATCAGACATGGAATGAGATGTACCAGAAGTATCTTGGCGTGCATGCCGAAAAGGCAAGTGAAGGCATTCTGCAGGATGTGCACTGGGCAGATGGCGACTTTGGCTACTTCCCGACCTATGCCCTTGGCTCTGCCTATGCCGCCCAGTTCATGCATGCCATGAAGAAAGATGTGGATGTGGAAGACGCTTTGGCCAATAACCGCTACAAGGACTGCATTGGCTGGCTGAAGGAACATATTCATCAGTATGGATTCCGCTATCCGGCCCAAGAACTGATGGTGATGGCAACCGGCGAGAAGTTCAATCCGGATTACTATATCCACTATCTGCAGGAAAAATATTCTGCTTTGTACCAGTTATAATTAATCCGTATAACGAATCAGGCACCTGTGCAGACAGGTGCTTTTCTTCTTTCTGCTGCTTTGTGCTATGATCGACACCATTAGAAAAGAGGCAGAATATGTCAGCAGAAAGTGTCAGAGAGTTCTTTGAGGAAAAGGGAATTGGAGATCGGATTGTGACGCTGGATACATCCAGTGCAACGGTTGCTCTAGCCGCCGAGGCACTGCATATCAAGGAGGCACAGATTGCCAAGACCATGGCTTTTATGGTTGAGGATCAGCCGGTGCTGGTAGTATGTGAGGGCACTGCGAGGATCGACAATCACAAGTTCAAGGAGACCTTTCATACAAAGGCAAAGATGATGAGTGCAGACCAGCTTTTTGCCTATGTCGGCCATGAACCGGGCGGGGTATGCCCGTTTGGTCTGAAGCCGGGTGTAGATGTATATCTGGATGAAAGCCTGAAGCACTGGGACAAGGTATGGCCGGCAGCCGGCGCCCATAACAATGCCATCTGTGTCAGCCTTGCAGAACTGGAAGAATACAGTGGAGCAAAGGGCTGGGTGGATGTGACCAAAGAGCCAGCAGGAGAAAATCAATAGCAGAAATGTTATAATACCTCTTGTTTTGGAGGAGCATTATGAAGGGACGCCATTTGATTCCGCTGTTAAGCATCATGCTGGCAGTCAGTGTACTGCCTGTATCTGCAGATGATGATTATTCCGATACGACGTATTGGACGAATCTCTGCACATCCGGAAATCTGACTTCATCAGAAAAGACGTCCTGCCAGGGTTTTGTGGATTATATGTCATCCCAGTCTGATTCTCTATCGGCTTCCATTGCCAGTATTGACAGCCAGAAGGAACAGATTGCTTCCAACATTGAGGAATATGCAGCCAAGATCAGTGATTACCAGAGCCAGATTGATGATCTCAATACCCAGATCAATGATCTGCAGTCTCAGATTGATGACCAGCAGACCCAGATTGATGCCCAACAGGAAAACGAGGCACAGCTGCGGCAGAAGGTGAACCGCCAGATTGCCAATGCCCAGCCGACAATGCGGCTGTCAACGATGGTGGATATTCTGATGGGCGCGAAAAGCTTTGAAGATCTGATCCGGGTTGCCAATGGTCTCAGTGATATTACGTCTTACAGTCATTCTCTGCTTGTACAGCTCAATGATCTGATTGCGTCATTGAATGATGCCAAGGCGCAGCTGCAGTCCAGTCAGGATGAGCTGAAACAGAAACAGGATGATGTGCTTGCCAAGCAGTATGAAGCACAGGTTATCCAGCAGGAATATGAGCAGCAGCAGGCAGATCTGATGGCCCAGCGTGCTTCGATCGTATCAAACATCGAATCGATCCAGAGCCAGATGAAGGATATCTCAGATGCCCTTGGCCAGGTGACAGCCAGTGATGGCTGGACATGGCCGGTGCCTGGTGTCAAGATGACACCGGGTGCAGGCACATGGTACTACGCATCCGGCGGCAAGCACTATGGAGAAGACTTCGGCTATGGGGTTGTCTATGGCCAATCCTATGTTGTGGCAGCTGCCAACGGGGTTGTCCTGTATGCCCATGATGCCGGCTGCGGTTATGGCCACCTTGGCGACTATTGCCCGGTAGTTGGCGGCGGCAATGAGATCCTGCTGCTGGTCAGTGTCAATGGTTCTGCCTATGGCGTTAAATACTACCATCTGTTAACCGGGTCCTTTTCTGTATCCACCGGTCAGGTCGTCAATGCCGGTGATCGGCTGGCTAATGTTGGCTCCTCCGGCAATTCCACCGGTCCGCACTGCCATATCTGTGTGTATTACCTTGGCGATGCCTCCGACTTCTCCTATTATGCTGAGAACTGGAATGGCGACATGGCGATGAATACCGGCTGGAATTCCAGAACCGAGAGAATCTGTGAAAACGGTGCTTCAGCACCATGTAAGGTCCGTCCGGAAACCATCTTTGGAACGGGCTGGGAATAAGGCGCATTGAAGCGCCTTTTTGTTTGGGGTATCATGAACTCAGGAGGAGAATTATGTCAGTATATACAATGCAGAACAAGGAGGCCAGTGTCACCATCGATGAGCACGCCTCTGAGATTCACAGCTTCAAGCTGAACAAGACCGGGTTCGAATACATGTGGAATGGTGATTCGAAATACTGGTCCGGCCGCAACCCGACTCTGTTTCCGATGGTCGGCAAGACCTGGGATGATACCCTGCATATCAATGGAAAAGAGTATCATACCGGCAATCATGGTTTTGCCCGGCACAGTGATTTCACCTGCATCCAGCATGATGATGCCAATATCGTGATGCAGCTGAAAGACAGTGAAGAGACGTTAAAGCAATATCCTTTCCATTTCACCATGACTATTTCCTATCATCTGGAAGGGGCAAAGCTGTCCATCCACTATGACATCACCAATGACAATGATGAGCAGATGCCATTCAACTTCGGCCTGCATCCGGCCTTCAACTGTCCAAGTGATCCGTCAAAGAAGTATGAAGACTATCATATTGATTTCAATGCACCGGAAACCTTCACCTGGAAGGAAACTTACCTGGCCGGGGCAAAGCGGATGTCTCTTCATCCGGATGCTCTTTCCCAGACGATCATCATTCATCATCCCGCCAGTGATGAGGTGTCATTGAATGATGGCAGCCATGGTGTAAAGGTGCATTTTACCGGCTTTGAATGGCTGGCATTCTGGAGCCCGCATGCGCCGTTTGTATGCATTGAGCCGTGGTATTCCCACACGGATTTTGAACAGGTCAAGGTGCCGTTTGAAAAGAGAGAAGGAACGCAGATTCTGGCCCCGCATGATACCTTCCATGCAGGTTATGACATTACAGTGTTCTAAGATTGACACTGGAAACCCGTACTGTTATCCTTTTGAATGTAAGGCTTTTCAGAAGGGAGATTTCATTTACGATGTTTAACATTATTGTATGTAAGAATTATGACGAAGTCAGCGAACAGGCATTCAAGCTGATGAAGGACGTCATGCGGAAGGAAAATCCGGTGCTTGGTCTGGCAACCGGCAGTTCCCCGGTCGGACTTTACAAGCTGATGATCCAGGATCACAAGGACAATGGCACATCCTATGCGAAAGCACTGACCTTTAATCTGGATGAATACGTCGGCCTGAAGCATACCGATGAGCAGAGCTACTACTATTTCATGCATGACAATCTGTTCAATGGCATTGACTGCCCGGAAGAGAACATTCATGTACCGGATGGCAGTACAGATGATCCTGAAAAGGCAGCGGCTGACTATGAAGCAGAACTGGCAAAGTACAACGTGGATCTGCAGGTGCTTGGTATTGGCTCGGACGGCCACATTGCCTTCAATGAGCCGGGTACACCGTTTGATTCTGTAACCCATGTGACAGATCTCAAGGAACAGACAATTTCTGACAATGCCAGATTCTTTGGCGGCGACAAGTCAAAGGTTCCGACCAAGGCAATCACCCAGGGACTCGCATCCATCATGCGGGCAAGAAAGATTGTGCTGATCGCAACCGGTGCCAATAAGGCCGATGCGGTCTATGGCATGATCAAGGGCGATGTGACAACAGACTGCCCGGCCAGCATCCTGCAGAAACATGATGATGTGACGGTCGTGCTGGATGAAGCAGCCGCAAAGCGCCTCTGAGCATTTTGCTTTAATTTTCCGACTCTGTCTGGCATACTGACAGCGTCAAACGGAGGAATTGAAAAATGAATATTATCAAGAATACAGCAGAATATGATGAGACTCTGAAGAATAACAAGAGCGTATTTGTCGACTTCTATGCAGACTGGTGCGGACCGTGCAAAATGCTCGGACCGGTGGTTGAGCAGCTGGCTGGTGAGAACAGCGATGTTACCTTCATCAAAGTGAATGTCGATGACAACCCCGCCATTGCTGAGCGCTATGGCATCATGTCCATTCCGACCCTGATTGCATTTAAGAACGGTGAAGTTGCCGGCAGTTCTGTTGGTTTCCAGCCGAAGGAAGCAGTTCAGGCACTCATCAATAAAGCAAAGTAAGGATGTAAAAGAAAAGTCTGCAGCGTGCTGCAGATTTTTTAATACCTCAATTCATGCAATCTTTCTTGTCTCTGGCATGGTACTTCCAAATCTGACAAGACCAATGGTACGGCGGTATTCCTCAATCGAAAAATGAGAGCCGGTAGAAAGAATGCTGTATTCATCGCCGTCCTCCCCCAGAACATATCCAGTTTCATGAAAACCGTTTTTCTCATAGAATTTCAGCCGCTTCAGCCGCTGCTGGTAATTGGCAGCTGTATCCACCACAGGCTCAATATTCAGCGTGATTTCTTTACCCGGATGATCTTTTTGAATCTGCTGCAGAATGCGGCTGCCATATCCTTTTGAGCGGATCTTCGGATTGACGGCCAGATACAGAACAAAAACTTCATGATCTGATGACCAGGCATAACTTAAACCGACAAACTTTCCATCATCTTCATATGCCATAAAGCTCACATATCTGCGGTGCGCTATCCTTTTCAGCATTCCTACAGGCATCATTTCTTCCTTTGGAAATGCCGTTTTCAGCAGTGAAATGGCTTCTTTGTAATGCGCATGAAAAAGTCTGACCGGAACAGATTTCAGCATGATTTTCCTCCTTAAGTCCAACCAGAGGATACCATATCTGAAAATGACTGCTTTTTCAACCGGCAGCTGTTTCTGCCTTGCCTTGTGCGCAATACATGAAATCTGTAAAGATCATGTTAACTTGCAATACATCTGCCTGCTTTTTCCTCAGGCAGGTGTTTTTCTGGTGCAGAAGTTTAGAGATTGCAAACAAAAAGTATTGCATAAGTGAAGGGGTCCGGTATAATAATCGAGGTTTGTTAAAAAGTCATTTTTGGTTTAGCAAAACTAAACACGAGAGGGGGCTTGCAGGTGATTAACATTGGCAACAGGATCAGGCAGCTGCGTATCAAGAATGAGCTGACTCTGCAGGAACTGGCCAGCCGGACAGAGCTGACCAAAGGGTTTCTGAGTCAGCTGGAACGCAATCTGACGGCACCGTCACTGGCGACGCTGGATGATATCTGTGAGGCACTGGGGACGGATCTTTCCCACTTTTTCAAGGAAGAAGGGGAAGAAAAGACTGTGTTTACGCTGCAGGATGCCTTTGTGGATGAGCAGGAGGGCAGAGTGCTGCATTGGATTGTGCCCAATGCCCAGAAGAATGACATGGAGCCATTGCTGATGGAGCTGCTGCCGCATGGACGCTCACAGATGATTGAGCCGCATGAGGGTGAGGAGTTTGGCTATGTACTGCAGGGCAGAATCGTGATTGTGCGTGATTCTGACCGCAAAGGTGTTTCGGCAAAGCGCGGGGATACGTTCTATCTCAAGGGTGATGAGGCACATTACCTGGAAAACCGTACCGAGAACAAAGCCGTGGTGCTGTGGATCAGCACACCGCCGGTATTTTGAAAACAAGAGGGGATAAGAGGAAATGAAGAAACTGATCGAAATCAAGAATGTTGTGAAGGCATTTGACCACCAGGTAGTTCTGAAGGGGATCTCCCTGGACATCAATGAGAATGAGTTTGTGACACTGCTGGGTCCATCTGGCTGCGGCAAGACGACCCTGCTGCGCATGATCGGCGGCTTTCTTGATCCGGATGAAGGCCATATTCTGATTGATGGCGAAGATCAGGCCGGCGTGCCTGCCTACAAGCGTGATGTCAATACGGTCTTTCAGCATTATGCCCTGTTTCCGCATCTGAATGTCTATGACAATGTAGCATTTGGCCTGAACATCCGCAAAATGCCTAAGGACATCATTGAGCAGAAGGTATCCAGAATGATTTCCCTGGTAGGCCTGGAAGGCTTTGAAAAGCGTGATGTTACCCTGATGTCCGGCGGCCAGCAGCAGCGTGTTGCCATTGCCAGAGCACTTGTCAATGAACCAAAGGTACTTCTGCTGGATGAGTCACTGAGTGCACTGGATAAGAATCTGAGAAAAGAAATGCAGATGGAACTGAAGGACATCCAGAAGGAAGTCGGCATTACCTTCATCTTTGTCACCCACGATCAGGAAGAAGCTCTGACCATGTCTGACAAGATCGTCATCATGAAAGATGGCGAGATTGAACAGATCGGCACCCCGACGGATGTTTACAATGAGCCGGTCAATGAATACTGTGCCCGCTTCATCGGTGATTCCAATATCATCGATGGCACGATGGTGGCTGACCGCAGAGTTGAGTTTGATGATACGGTCTATGACTGCGTTGACTATGGCTTCCATGAGAATGAGCCGGTGGATATCGTCATCCGTCCTGAGGATATCGACATTGTCACAAGAAACAGAGGCCTGCTCAATGGTGAGGTCAAGTCGGTACTGTTCAAGGGTGTCCACTATGAGGTCATTGCCGAGACATCCTCCGGTACCAGCAAGACGGTTACGATGCATGTGACCAAGGCCAAGGATGTTGTTAATGAAGAGGCTCATGAAAAGATCAGTGCTTCTTCCTTCTACATGGATCTGGAAGATGTTGCCAGCCTGTCAGATCCGGAGGTCATTGCCCGTGCCAATGCCCAGGCGTGGAATGATGACAATGAGGATGTGTCTTTGACAACGGTCGAGTACGATGTCAAGCCGGAAGTAGGAACGTATCCGTGCACCTTTGCGACGGATGCCGGTACTTCCATCACGATCCGCATTCATGTCGTCAAGCCGCAGGTTGTGGAAGATACGGAAAATGAAGAGAAGATTCAGGCATTTGATTTCTATCGCAATGCGGATGATATCAAGGAGTCTGTTGCCCTGGATACCGATCTGATCCGCTGGGCCGATGCCTATGCATGGGATACTGAGGATAACAGCCGGGTTGAAATCTGGGATGTGAAGTATGACTTTGATGATCAGAATATCACCGAGGGTGATTATCCGATCACCTTCAGCACCCAGGGACGTGAGCTTAAGATTGAAACAACTGACAAGCATGAAGTCGGTGAGAGAATCGGTCTGCGCTGGGATCCCTCTGATATCCATGTCATGAGAAAGATGAGGTAAGCACATGAAGCAGTTCAACAAACTTGTCTATCCATACATGGTATGGGCCTTCATCATGATCGTGCTGCCTATGATCATGATTGTCCTGTATGCCTTCACCGTCAAAGGCAATGATGTTCTGACCTTCCAGTTCACCATTTCCAACTTTACCCGTTTCTTCTCAGATACCATTTTTCCAAGTGTCTTGTGGCGCTCTTTGAAGATGGCATTCTTCACAACCCTCATCTGCATTGCCATCGGCTATCCTACGGCCTACTTCATGGCGAGAATGAAGCCGAAAAGCCAGGGACTGACTGTTCTTCTGATCACACTTCCCATGTGGATCAACATGCTGGTGCGCACCTATGCCTGGAAGGGCATCCTGGCCAGAACCGGATGGCCCTCAGAAGTCAGAGTCTACATCGGCATGGTTTATAACTTCCTGCCGTTCATGATCCTGCAGATCTACAATGCATTGAACAAGATTGATCCGGCACTGATCATTGCGGCCAATGATCTTGGCGCCAACAGCCGCCAGACATTCCGCCGTGTCATTCTGCCATTGTCTTTAAGCGGTGTGGTCAGCGGCATTACCCTTGTTTTCCTGCCGGCTGTCTCATCCTTCTTCATCCCGAAACTGTTAGGCGGCGGCCGATATGTTTTGATCGGCAACCTGATCGAAGATTACTTCATCAGTACCGGTGACTGGAACTTTGGCTCGGCCATCAGTATGATCATGGCCATCATTATCCTGATCTCCATGTATGTCACAAGAAAGCTTGACAAGGAACCAAAGGAGGCCTCTGACTGATGGAAAAGAAAACAGATCTCAAAGCTAAAATCTGGCTTGCACTGATCATGGTGTTCTTCTATGCACCAATCGTCTATGTTGTCTTCTTCAGCTTCAACCGTTCCAAGTCTCTGACCAGGTTCACCGGTTTTTCATTGCGCTGGTATGAAGCCATGTTCCACAACAGATCCATTCTGGAGGCCATTGGCTATACCGTGCTTTGTGCCGTACTGGCAACGGCCATCTCCACCCTTGTGGGCACAATCACGGCCATTGCCTTAAGCAAAAACAAAAGAGTGATCAAGGAAGTTGTCACCCAGGTCAACAACCTGCCGATGCTTAATCCGGAGATTGTCACAGCCATTGGATTAATGCTGTTCTATACATCTCTGCGCATCAAGACAGGTTTCATGACGATGCTGCTGGCACACATTGCCTTCTGCATTCCATATGTCATCCTGACCATCATGCCAAGACTGAGAAGACTGGATCCCAACATTGCCGAGGCGGCCATGGACCTTGGCTGCACACCGATGCAGGCCATGTTCAAGGTCATCATCCCGCAGATCAAGGAAGGCATTGTGGCTGCTGCCCTGGTTGCCTTCTCCATGTCCTTTGATGACTTTGTCATCTCCATGTTTACGACCGGACCAGGCGTATCCAATATTTCCATCTATGTGTATGCCAACGTCAAGCGTGTCAATCCGACCATCAATGCATTGAGTTCCATCATTGTACTGGTGATCACGATCGTATTGATCATTGTCAATGTTGTGCCGATGATCAGAAAGGGGAAGAAGAATGAAGCATTTGTGGAAGACTCTGCTGCTTAGTCTGACATGCCTGTCAATGGCTGCCTGTGCAGGCGGCAGCGGCAGTTCTGTGCAGCAGGTGGCAGATGCCAAAACAGAGTATGGCTGCAGTGTGATCAATGTCTTCAATGCCGGTGAGTACATTGGTGAAGACGTCGTTTCCAACTTTGAAAAGATGTACAACGCCCGTGTCAACTATGATACGTTTGAGTCCAATGAAATGATGTATACAAAGCTGCTGGGCGGCAGCCAGTACGATGTGCTTGTCCCGAGTGACTACATGATTGAGCAGCTGATGCAGGAGAACATGCTGCAGAAGATTGATAAGAGTGCCATGACCAACTACAGCCTGCTCGATCCCGATGTCATTGAAAATCAGAAGTCCTTTGATCCAACTCTGGAATATTCCATTCCTTACTTCTGGGGATCCGTTGGTCTTGTCTATAACAAGACAACTGTTCCAGAGGAAAAGATCAAGAAAGAGGGCTGGAATATTCTCAAGGATCCGGAATACAAGGGAAAGATTTATTTCTATGATTCCCAGCGTGATGCTTTCATGGTTGCCTTCAAGGCACTTGGCTATTCCATGAATACAGATGATGAGCAGCAGATCCAGGAAGCATACCAGTGGCTCAAGGAAATGAATGACACGATGGATCCTGCCTATGTGACGGATGAAGTCATTGATGGCATGGTCAATGCGGAAGAGGACATTGCTCTGATGTATTCCGGTGATGCCGCCTATGTCCTTTCTGAGAACATGGATATGGGCTGGATTGAGCCGGATCAGGGCACGAATGTCTGGATCGATGCCATGGTTATTCCTGCCAATGCCAGCTGCCCGGGCCTTGCCAATGCCTTCATCAACTACATCATTTCTGAAGATGTACAGATGGAAAACAGCAGCTATGTCGGCTATACCTCTGTCGACAAGAGTGTTGCCGAATACATGAGCGGTAAGGATGGAGATTACTTTGAAAACGATGCCTACATTCCCAGAACCGGCTATGCCAAGGATGAAGCATTCCACTATAACCCGGTATTGAAACAGAAACTGTCCGATCTCTGGAATAAAGTCAAAGTAGGCTGATATGCACAAGGTCACTGATATCCAAAGATGTCAGGAAATTGCCAGAGCATGCACCATTGCGTTCCGGCATGAACAGGGAACTTTTACGATCATGCTGGATGAAACAGAGACACAGGCCGTCATGCAGGCTGTGATTCATATGGCTATTACATCAAAGCATCTTTATGAAAATGAAGCACAGAGTGCATGGATTTATGTATATCACAAGCATGATAAACCAGATATTCTGGCCCAGGCACAGATGGGATGGTATTTATTGACACATATCAGTCCGCAAAAGATGGAAGCCATGCAGCAGGCATTACAGCCATGGCTCTCTGCTCCAGAACGTTTCAGGAAAGAGAAAGATTATCTCTACATCTATCTCTTTGCCATCAAACCGGAATATCAGCACCATGGCCAGATGAGAGCCATCATGAAAGAACTTCAGAAACAAGCGGAACAGGAACAGATTCCAATTATCCTGGACACTGATGCTATTGAAAAACAGCAGAAGTATGAAGCCTGTGAATTTACAACCATTGCCAAAGCACAATTGTTATTTGGCATACAGCAGTATGCCATGATCTGGCGGCCATCCTGATGTTTTGGTTGCAATTGACCTTTTCTCTTGGTATTATAGGAAAGCACGAAAAGTGAACGTGGTTCCTTAGCCAAGTGGTAAGGCAACAGACTGCAACTCTGTGAGCGCCGGTTCGACTCCGGCAGGAACCTCTCAAATAACCGTATCCAATACAAAGGGTACGGTTTTTATTACAGATCAATCAAACGTGTTTTTTGACTGAACGTCTTGACATTCTCTATCTGGATTTTATGATTTGAAAGAAGCACTGGAAGGTCCGCATGGACCGGTGGGGTCCCACACAGTGCTTCTTTATTGCTGCAATATTGCCATTGATCACCTGGCAGATCGTTACATCATGTATTGATACAGAGTAAATTCTGTGATATAGAAATTGTGTCGAGCTATCGTCGGTCCACCTTGTGCAGAAATGTACGGACTTTCGTTAGCTCATTTTTTTCTTTGATATGACATGCTGATTCAGCGCGTTGGTTGAAAGAACATGGTATGAAACAGCAGCGCTAATATCCTTCTCATCTCTATTCCTAAAAGTATAAGAAAAGCCAGAGCAATACAGAGTTCCAGGAAAACATTCCATGGAGTATCTGTGCTCTGACTTTTTCTGTGATGATGTTATTCTGCCATTGCCGCTTGTATCTCACGGCTTTCTTTTTGCTTGAGAAACAATGCTGACATGGCGGAGATGATTTTGGCGATAATAGCACTCCACCAGATCATGTTCTGCCCTCCCATCGGGGCAAGTACTGCCATCAGGATTAACATCATGACGGGTTCCATAAAGGTCAGGATATAGGAGAGGGCGTTCTTTTCGGTTGCGTAGAAGCTGGATGTTGTGACTTTGGTGATGGCATCAAAGGGGATGGATATCAGGAAAATCCGGATAATCTGTGCAACATCTGCGTTGACTTGGGGTGAAGAGCCAAACAGTGTGCCGATATGGTATCTTGCTGCATAGATCAGTGCACACCCCACAAATGCCAGAATCAAGGAGAAAAGGTATGCCATTCTCTGAATTGCTTTCAGACCGTCTGTTTCCTTTTTGCCATAGTACATGCTCATGAGCGGCTGGCTGCCATCACCGACACCCTGCAGGATGAGATAGATGACACATGTGACGTAGGATATGACGGCAAAGTCTGCAATCGCCTGGGCACCGCCATAGGAGGCAGAGAAACGATTGGTGATAATCAATGAAATATTCGGGGTCATTGCCAGGCCAAATGGTGCCAGGCCAGTAGATAGAATTCTGGTGACAATCTGTGCTGACTGTTTTTTCTTCGTTTTCAAGATCACGAGTTTTCTGCGGAAGGTGTAGATCAAAGCTGCGGCCATGGTGACACCCTGGCCGATGATGGTCGCAATGGCAGCACCTGTCATGCCCATGGGAATGACCATCACAAGCAGATCATCCAGAATGATATTGGTAATGAAGCCCAGTCCCATGGATACCATTGCCCAGAAGGAACCGCCATCATTGCGGATGATGGGAATCAGACCGGTGCCAAAGACCTGCAGATAGGATCCAAGACCAATAACAAACAGATACTGGCTGCCATAGGATGCAATCTGTCCGTCTGCTCCCATCAGAGAAAGCAGGATACGGGAAGTGCTGCATACAAGAATTGTCAGAATGAAACTGCAGATCAGCAGCATCCGCCAGGTGACAGAAAGATACGCCCTTGCTTTATCTTCACGCTGTTCTGCTTTGGAAATGGTGTAATGCACTGCACCGCCAAGACCAATTCCGGTTCCTGCTGATTGAATCAGAGCTACGATGGGATAGGCAACATTGATGGCAGACAGACCGGCATCACCGATCTTATTGCCAACAAAAAATCCGTCCACAATGGCATAGACACCGGAAAGGGCAAAGGCAATGACAGAAGGAATCACATACTGGAAAAATAACTTCTGATGCTTACGCATGATCATCCTCCTGTTCTTTGAAGCAGGTAGAAAACTCTGCCATCAGACTGTTCAGCTGGGCAATCTTTTCTTCACCCATCTGATTCATTACATGTATTTCACGCTGGTGCAGTTTGTTAATAATCGACTCTGCATACTGCGTTCCAGCCTGTGTCAGCACAATCTCCTTGTTGCGCTTGTCTGCTGGCAGGGCATGCAGCTGCACATATCCCATCTTCTGATAATTCCTCAGTATTGTATTCACCGTCTGCTTGGGACAATGCCATTTCTGGCAGATTGATTTCTGCGTACATGGCTTCTCATCTTCCAGAAGTGCCTGCAGAATGATCGTTTCATTAGCGGATAAACCATGAGACTGCGCCCAGTCATCATACACTGCATTTGTTTCTCTCCAGACGGAATAGAACTGTCCGAGTACATTTGTATTTTTATTCATATGCTTTGCCTCAAATTAGTCTGAAATCAGACTGATAGAATATAATCCGGCATCGGACTAATGCCAACTGAAATCAACCTGCTGCATCGCATGCATGTATTGCGCTTTCAGTGGAAATGTAGTATAAACTACCTGCAGAAAACGAAGGATTACATTCATCTTTTTTGTGTGATGGGGTCATGGCGGAATCGGCAGACGCATCGGACTTAAAATCCGGTGATGGCAACATCGTGTGGGTTCAAGTCCCACTGGCCCCATAGTTAAAAACCCCGATAAAAAGGGGCTTTTTTAATGATTGTGTGTGCCTGAATCACTTGTGAAGAATTAACGATTCTTATTGCTTTTAACCCCATTTGTCCTACTTTTTCCGTTTCTTATAGTCAGAAAAGTAGTCAGAGAAGTGGTCAGAAATACCGGCGAAGGATCGACCTGGATGAAACAAACAATCGGATTCTGACCTACGTTTGTCTGATTCTGTCAAGTGAAATCTGGTTGAACGAAATGATTAATACGTTATAATTGCACGTGGCACTGCTTATTTTCAGAAAATTTCTGTTTTTTGTAAAGTTTAGAATAAGCAGGTATTAAATGGAGGAAAAGTATTATTATGAAAAGAAACATGAAAGCAACTTCAGCTCTGCTGGCAGTTGTGCTGTGCGGCGGTCTGGTGTTTGCCGGATGCGGCAGCAGTTCTTCTACAGCAGCTGCTTCTGCCAGTGCTGCAGCTTCTTCTCAGGAAGCTGATTATCAGAAGGGCGTCGAGCAGATGTCCGAGGAAAAGTATGCCAATGCGGCTGAGTATTTCCGTTCTGCCGGTGACTATTCTGATGCGGCTGACCAGTGCCTGGAAGCTGAATATCAGTATGTTGCCAGCCAGAGATCTCTGACCACAAGCCGCGGCAAGCAGTATATGCAGGATCTTCTGGATAAGAATTACAAGGATGCCAAGGATCTTGCAGCAAAGCTTGGCTATGAGGCATCATCTTCCTCTTCTGCAAACTAATCAAAACATCCCGCCAGGCAAAGGCGGGATGTTTTTATTTGATGGCAAGAATATGGCGTATTGTTCTGGTATCGTACATCAGAAACTGTAACCTTTTCACATCAGTAACAGTTTCGTTGATACCGGCATAATAACGCTGTATTTTTTTCATATAGGTGTTCAGCTGCGGATTAATCTGCACTTTTTTCTTTGTGGCAAGTTCATGGAAATGCAGCAGGGACAGTGTCCACATGACTTCAAAGCAGGAATCTTCAATCCAGAAATCCGTCTTGTCAAAAGGCGGTTCATACTGTTCCAGAAGTTTTGTAATTGCCTGCAAGCCGTCATCAGAAGACTGCCATATGTCAGCGTAGATATAGTCAAACTGGTCCAGATATTCTTTATTCCATGCTTTGTATGCATCGCTCTGAATGATATGAATTGGTACATGCTTTGGAAACTGCGGCAGCAAATATGTATTGAACATGTCGATGACAGGCTGTGAATGCTCAATGACCGTGATTTCCTTTACGTTTGGATTCCGACAAGCCATAAACAGGAAATAGCCGATTCCCAATCCCAATGTCAGTACTTTTCCCTGCGCTTTTTCAGCACATGGATCATTGGTGAAGGCTTCACTTGGGGCATCCATCATCCAGTCTTCATCATCCTGATAGAGATACACTGCCTGGAAATCTCTGTCCATTGCCCGTAACTTCATCCAGTCATTCAGGCATCTTTCAGGATCCTTCTGAATGCAGTCCGCATTGAACAGCTCATTGCCGGCAACCCATTCCTTTTCATAGCGGAAGTGTGCATCCTTGATACAGGAAAGAGAGATGGCCTGATGATAGGGTGTCTTCTCCCAGGCATCTGTATCAAGAAACAGGGAAGGGTATGGCTCTTTCTGAAATTCCGCAAAGCCTGCTTTTTTCAATTCACGGATGACTTTCTTTTCTGTTTGCGGCGTGACATATGCACCGAGAAACTGATTTTTCTGATCGCTTTCAATGTTATGCAGGCATTTGTCAAAGAATGCGATCATTTCCGGACTGGATGTTATTTGCATGGCTCTATTCTAGCAAAGTATAATGGGGACCATGGAAAATAAATTGAGAATACTTGTTGCCAATGATGATGGCATTGATGCACCGGGTTTAAAAGCATTGGTGAAGCGCTTGTCGATTGATCATGAGGTGTATGTATGTGCACCGGATGGAGAACGCTCCAGTATGTCGCATGCCGTGACATACTGGCGGCTTGACAATGAAGCACAGAAAAGAAATGTAGAGGGGGCAAAGGAAGCCTGGGCAGTGCATGGCACACCGGCAGACTGCGTCTTTTACGGTCTCAGTCTGTTCTGGAAGGGAAAGATTGATCTGGTAGTATCCGGTATTAACCAGGGAGAAAATCTCAATGCGGATGCTGCCTATTCCGGTACAATCGGAGCTGCGATGGAAGGGCTGATGCTGGGTGTTCCTTCCATGGCTGTTTCATTATGCTCATTTACAGCAAAAGACTTTGAACCAGCGGCTATCGCTGCCGCAAAGCTTCTTAATGCCTATATGCAGGATGAAAACCGTCTTTCCTATGTCTGCAGTATCAATGTACCGGCAGTTAGCTGTGAACAGATCAAAGGGGTACGGGTGACGCAGTTTGATCATTTCAAGACTTATACCAACAAATCGATCGATATGATTCATCAGGATGGCAGGATTCTATTGCACTGTCAGCAGGATCCGCCGGCATATCCACGGGAACCGAAAGCAGATGGAGACCGTTATGCAGTGGAACAGGGCTATATCTCTGTGACACCGATTGGCAAGGATGCGGTTCATCATGACATCCTGGCACATATGTATTCCTGGAATGACTTCTCTCTTTGACGGCGATGATGCTATAATCTTAAGCGCTTGAGGGAGTAACGGGCCTGTTTATGGGCAGCCAGGCAACATATCCGGTCAATTGACCTGTCTGGTTTTAAATCGTGAGACTCATGTATGGCTGTCATACATGGGCCGTGTATTTGGCAAGTATGACTGCGGTCATGCTTTTTCTTTGGCATGACACAGAAAGGAAAAGGAGAAACTATGGTACTGGCACTGATTCTGTTTATTATCATGTACGTATTCTTTCTGATGCCCAAGACCCAGGAGTACCGGTGGCTGACGGCACTGATCTTCGCCGCCATCTTTGTCCTGCTTGGCATCATGCCCCTGAACAAAGTCATGTCCTCTGTCAACTGGAACATCATCCTGATGCTGGCAGGGACAATGATTGTGGTGGAACTGTTTATTGAAAGCAAAATGCCGATGCGCATGGCAGAAAGGCTGCTTCACAAACTGCCAAATGTGCAGTGGGCCATTGTTGCCCTGGCCATCTTTGCCGGCGTTGTATCAGCGTTTGTAGATAATGTCGCAACCGTATTAATGGTGGCACCAATCGGTCTTGCCGTGGCAAAAAAGCTTGATATCAACCCGGTTCCGATCATCATTTCCATCGCCGTTTCCAGCAACCTGCAGGGTGCTGCCACCCTGGTCGGTGATACAACCTCCATTCTGCTGGGCGGCTATGCCAACATGTCCTTCAATGATTTCTTCTGGTTCCATGGTAAGCCTGGCATCTGCCTGTCTGTTGAAATGGGCGCTTTGATGACTGTACCGGTGCTGTTGTGGCTGTTCCGCAAGAACAAAGGCGCCATTGATGTCGAAGTGGAAACAAAAGTTACGGACTATGTGCCAAGCTTCCTGATGATCGGTGTGGTTGCCGGACTGATCATTGCCTCCCAGTTTGAAAACAAGCCGGAGCTGACCAACGGCTATATCTGCATTGCTTTTGCTGTAGTCGGCATGATCTATGAATGGATTCATGGCGAAGACTTTGATTACAAGTCGGTACTTGCCCAGGTGGATGTCAAAACACTGCTTCTTTTGATCGGCCTGTTCATTGTCATCGGCGGTATTACCGAAGCCGGCGTCATTGATGCCATTGCCAGTGTCTTTGTCAAAATTGGTGGCCATTCCGTCTTCGGTATGTACACACTGATTGTCTTTGCCTCGGTTGCGATCTCTGCCTTCGTCGACAACATTCCGTATGTTGCCACGATGCTGCCGGTGGTACAGGGCATCGCTGCCACCATGGGCATCCAGCCGTATGTGCTCTACTATGGCCTGCTGATTGGTGCAACCCTTGGCGGCAATCTGACACCTGTAGGTGCCTCTGCCAACATTGCCGGCATCGGCATCCTGACAAAAGAGGGATACCATGTTTCAACAAGTGATTTCGTAAAGATCGGTGTTCCGTTCACTTTGATCGCCGTAATTACCGGCTATCTGGTTAACTGGCTGATCTGGGGCGTCCTCTGAGTCATTAGAAGTTTCGGCCGTAATCGTGCCTGTATAAAGCACGGTTACGGTTTTTTGTTTGGAAAATGAAAGAAATGCTTGCATTCAGGCAGGGGGTTTGTTAATATAACTGAGCACTGTTTATGAGTGCTGGAAATTGCGCCGATAGCTCAACTGGATAGAGCATTTGACTACGAATCAAAAGGTTGCGGGTTCGACTCCTGTTCGGCGCACCATTTCGGGATGTAGCACAGCTTGGTAGTGCACTTGATTTGGGATCAAGGGGTCACAGGTTCAAATCCTGCCATCCCGACCATATTTCTGGCGAGGTAGCTCAGTTGGCTAGAGCAATCGGTTCATACCCGGAAGATCGTGAGTTCGAGTCTCACCCTCGCTACCATTGCATTGCCAAGACTGATTGGTGTTTGGACCTTTAGCTCAGTTGGTCAGAGCCGTCGGCCCATAACCGACTGGTCGAAGGTTCGAGCCCTTCAAGGTCCACCTTCTGGAGGAATACCCAAGTGGTTGAAGGGTCCGGTCTTGAAAACCGGTAGGTCGGGAAACCGGCGCCAGGGTTCGAATCCCTGTTCCTCCGCTTTCCCAATCAGTATTGTGTGCTGCATTCTTATTATCGCGAGGTAGAGCAGCCTGGTAGCTCGTCGGGCCCATAACCCGGAGGTCGTTGGTTCAAATCCTTCCCTCGCAACCATTGGTCCTGTAGCTCAGTCGGTAGAGCACAGCACTGAAAATGCTGGTGTCGGCAGTTCGATTCTGCCTGGGACCACCGAAGAAACTCTCTTATCTGCAGATGATGCAGAGCAAGAGAGTTTTTTATTGTCTTTTTCTCTGCCGGAAAGCCTACAATAACAATAGACAGATTTCTGAGGACAAGACGGAGGATCCTATGAGTACAGATCATTTTGATTACCGCAGCTGGATCATGGCACAGAAGCCGTCCTGCGGTGAAGTGGAAAAAGTGGATGACAATCATTTCCAGATTGTCACTGCCTATGCCCTGGCACAGATCAACTTTTATCAGATTGAGAATGAACCGGAAGTCATTGAGTTCCGTATTGAACGGACAAAAGACGGAGAGGTTGTGTTCTTTCTGCATTTTCATGCGGATCCTGAAGAACATGCCAAAGCATTGTTTGAGCAGATGATTGAGGTACTGCAGGAAACAGGGAAACACCATGCCACAAGAATCCTGCTTTGCTGCACAGCAGGCTTAACCACAAGCTATTTTGCCATGGCCCTCAATGAAGCTGCTAAAGCTTTGAAACTGGACTGGAGCTTTGATGCCGTCAGTGTCAGTGAGGTCTATACGCAGGGTCTGCATTTTGACTGTGTGCTGGTCGCACCGCAGATTGGCTTCCAGCAGAAAAAGATTGCGTCGGTGCTGAAGGATATTCCGGTGCTGACCATTCCTGCTGTGATATTTGGTGCCTATGATGCCGGTGCCTGCATTTCTTTTGTTCAGAATGGCATGAAGGAATTTCATGAGACACTGGAAGAGAAGGCCCGCCAGCATATTCTGCATCATGATGAAAACAGCCATGTGATTCTTTCGATCGCCGTATTACCGGATGTGCGCCGAACCATAATCCGCTACCGTCTCTATGATCATGGTGCTGTGGCAAAAACAGGTGAAGTCATCAAGCCGGTCTTCTATCTGGAAGATCTCTATGATGTCATTGAGACAAATCTTTGTTCCTGCAGAGGACCAGTGCCGGAAATGATCAGTATTGCCTTGCCTGGCATCATTCATGAAGGAAAGATGGATCTGCCTCCGACCAGAACAATTGATCTGACAAAATATGGCAATCATTTTGCAATCGAGCAGTTCTTCCGTGACCGCTATCATCAGCCGGTATACTTCTATAACAATGTCAATGCTGCAGCTCTTGGCTGGTACAGTGCACAGAATGAATATGAGAATATTGTCTTTCACTCCCAGCCCTATGGCTGGCGGATGGGCGGAGAGGGCATCATTGTCAATGGACATCTTGTGACAGGTGCTCACAGCGCCGCCGGGGAAGTGAAGTATATCGTACCGTTATTTTCCGGCCTTTCTGATATTCCCCACTGGGTAGAGACGCCGGATCAGATGGTACCTATCGTTGCCAGAGATATTGTCGGGGCAGTAACCTATCTGGATCCGGAAGTAGTCTGTGTACGCAGTGATATGACGCCATACATGGATGAAATCGAAAAAGAACTGGAAAAATTTCTGCCTGCAGATCACATTCCTCATTTGATCAAGATCGATAACATGGATGAATATGTTCTGCTGGGCACCATGCTGCTGTGTCTGCTGGAAAAGCAGGCATGAAACTGGTCAATTTTCATTGAAGGATCCCTCTCATTGAAACGTCCCTTTTTGACGGGCTTTTCAAAGGGGATTCGGTAGCTGTCTTGACCAAAATCATATATTATTTGGGTGTGGAGAGATGGTTTGGAACGCATGAAAGGGATTCTTCCAATAGAAATTATGCTGAATTTCTACTGAAATCTCCTCTTTGACCGGTTGGCAGTACTGGCATTGTGACAAATCATTTAGCGAAGAATTGGTGTGAGATCTACCAGGTTGGGATTGATAAAGTGCAGCCTGTTGAGGTCAAGCACCTTTTCATTTAGTACCATTCGTGCAATCTCATAGGGAGAGTGATAGTTCAACTTCTTCCGCACGTAGTTATTTACCTGATTAGAGACAAGGTTAATATCTTTCTGCGTAAGCTGATTCATGCTAAATCCCTTTGGAACTTTCTCACGGAAATGTTCATGGTTCTTTTCGCATTTGCCTTTATCA
>NZ_JAZHUW010000020.1:0-36667 GCF_036453465.1 Lactimicrobium sp. | reverse complement strand
TGTATGGTGAATATCCGTTAGAAACACCTGCAGATGCCGGCTATGGCAGCTATGACAATTACTACTATTGCAAGCAGAATCACATTCAATTATTTCTGAAATATCCCGGGCAGGAGAAGCAGAAAGAAAAAATCACGGATAAGAACCGTTTCAAATCCTGGGCATTCAAAAGAGATGAAAATGGGGCTCCGATCTGTCCGGCAGGATATACGTTTGAACTGGAAAGTGTCAGGGTTGAACAAAGAGGCCTCTACCCTCGCACTACCTGCCAGTACACAAACAGCCACTGTGCCAATTGCCCATTTCATGACAAGTGTACAAAGTCCAAGAATTGCAGAAAGATAACCATCTCACCACAGCTCGAAAAGTTTCAGGCAGAAGCCAGAGAGAACATGAACACTGATGAAGGAAAGAAACTAATGCTAAACCGCGACATCTGGAGCGAAGGAACATTCGGTGGTCTGAAAGAAGACTGGGAATATGAAAGATTACACCGGCGCGGATATTCCAATGTAAATACAGAGATTCTGCTTGTCTGTGCCGGCCACAATCTGAGAAGACTTCTGGTCAGAAAGCAGGAATTGGCAAAGGAATCAGGAAAGCTGAACTAAGACAGCGCCATAAGAGTGCGTCGGAAACTTTGCTTTTTCAGACATCATGTTTTTAGTGCGCCATCTATTAACGACTTTGCAGGGAAACTTGTCTGCAACTGGCTGTCTTAAGTAAGTCAAACTGACAAATGAACAACGCCAAAAGAAAAAGGCGCTGCAGCACCAAGATTCATTGACTAAACTATGTCAAATCATCTTATTCGTTACAGCCCCTTTTTTGTTTCAAAAACAGCAGATTTACATGTTTGCACACAGCATGCTGTTTCCCGTAGGATACTGCCATAGGAGGAAAATATAGATGTTTACAAACTGTGTTCTGGTAGGAAAGGTCAGAGAGGTTCCGGTTGTCGAAACGAGTGCCAAGGGAAATACATATGCCCATGTCACAATTGAATGTGAGCGTTCGTTTCCCAATGCCGATGGCAGGCTGCTGAGCGATGTGTTCCGGGTAGTTCTCTGGAAGGGGATTGCAGAGGAAATGGCAGCCGCCTGCAAGGTTGGCTCCCTGATTGCTGTAAAAGGCAGACTGGAATCACACAGCTTCACACGGGAGGATAAGGAATACTGGATTCCGGATATCATTGCTGAAAGAGCAAGAGTTATTGCGGCATGATGAAAAAGAGCTGAGCACAGCTCTTTTTTCAACCAGACCATTGTTTGAAACTGAAAGGGAAGCATAAATTGATGTAGAGGAGAATTCATACGATGCAGCCATTTACCAACGACCTGGTCTTCTGCGTCTGTCTTGCAGAGCATCCTGAGATCACACAGAAGTTCATTGAAATCATGGTTGGCAAGCCAGTTGAAAAATTAAGTATTGTCAATGCCCAACAGATCAGAAATCTGGATCTTTTCAATAAGTCTGTCCGTTTTGATGTGCTTGCAGAAGATATCTATGGCAATGTGTATGATCTTGAAATGCAGACAACACTTACCCGCTCTCTTCCAAAAAGAATCCGCTATTATCAGGCAGTCAATACTATCGATACCAAACTGAAAGGAAGAAATTATGAGGCTCTTCCTGACAACTATGTTATTTTCATCTGTACATTTGATCCATTTCAAAAAGGTGAGGCGGTTTATCACTTCCAGATGATGGAAGAGAATTATCATCATGATGTGAGCTATAATGATGGTGTAAGAACAGTCGTAATTAACACGGAGGCAGATGATTCTTCTTTGCCTTTCGAGTTAAGAAGTACTTTGAACTACATCAGGACAGGGATTCCGGACAAAGAAGGGTTTACGAATCAACTTCACAATTGTGTAATGGAAATGAACGCATCGAAGCGTTGGAGGGATGATATGTCAACACTTGCAGAGCTCAGAAATGATTCAAAGGCAGAAGGAAGAGTTGAAGGAAAGGCAGAGCAGGCTGAAAAGACAGCACTGATGATGCTTCATGATGGCAAAGATATCTCTGAAATTCAGAGATATTCCGGCCTTACCCTTGCGCAGATCACAAAACTGATGAAGGGATCAAGACAGTAATATGCCATTCTTGAACAAGAGTGCTGAAAAGCACTTTTTCATTATAAAAAGGAAGAAGGTTGTGCCTTCTTCCTCAGTTATCGACATGGTACAGAACAATCTTTCCTGTCTGTCTTGTCTTATTCATATCAATCAGACGCTGGTTCTCACTGCCGCGGAATTCCAGTGAAATGTTTTTCCTGTCCAGCATAAACGGACCATCCACAAGCACGTCCAGATAGGAGAGCATTTCATCAGTCACTTCTGTGTGCTTCCTTTGCCCTGGCAGAAGATCTTTGTCCAGAACAAAGCCGGTATAACTCCAGATATCCTTGCCGGGATATTTTTCTTTTACTTTTTTCAGAAGATGAACAAGAACCCGCTGGTTTTCCGGTTCAAACGGCTCACCGCCAAGCAGGGTGAGCCCCTGAATATATTCATGGTCAAGGGCCTGCAGAATTTCCTGCTCTGTTTCTTCTGTATAGGGCTTTCCGAACCTGAAGTCCCATGTTTCCTGCTGGAAGCATCCTTTGCAGTGATTGGTGCAGCCCGACACAAACAGGGAAACCCTGACACCTTCACCATCCGCAATATCATATTTCTTAATATTTCCGTAATACATGATGATCTCCTGTACACATAAGAGGAAAGACAAATGTCTTTCCTCCTGCTGTTCTTCTTTGCTTGTATCTGCTGCTTACAGATGCATGACTCTTTCTTTGATCTCTTCGGTTCTGCCCTGGTTCCAGAACTGGGTGCCAATGTAGCCGCATGTACGTCTTGCCACATTCATTGTATTCTGATCCGTATTGCCGCAGTTCGGGCAGCGCCAGATCAGCTTGTGGTTGGCATCCTCAACAATCTGGATCTCACCATCATAGCCGCACTTCTGGCAGTAGTCGCTCTTAGTATTGAGCTCAGCATACATAATCGTATTGTAGATGTGCTTCATCAGAGCCAGAACAGCCTGAATGTTGTTCTGCATATTTGGCACTTCGACATACGAGATTGCGCCGCCCGGAGAGAGCTGCTGGAAACGCGACTCAAATGTCAGTTTATCAAACGCATTGATTTCCTGCGTGACATGAATGTGATAGGAATTGGTAATGTAGTTCTTGTCGGTAACACCAGGGATAATGCCAAAGCGCTTCTGCAGGCACTTGGCAAACTTGTATGTTGTGGACTCCATCGGTGTGCCATAAACGGAGAAGTCAATGTTTGTTTCCTTCTTCCACTTGGCACAGGCATCATTGAGATGCTGCATCACGGCAAGACCAAACTTTTCACCTTCCGGATCCGTATGAGAATGACCTGTCATATAGCGGACACATTCACACAGACCGCCATAGCCAAGGGAAATAGTGGAGTAGCCGTTGAACAGAAGCTTATCAATGGTTTCACCTTTCTTCAGACGGGCAATGGCACCATACTGCCACAGAATCGGCGCAACATCACTCGGTGTTCCCATCAGTCTGTTGTGACGGATCATCAAAGCCCGGTAGCAGAGATCCAGGCGCTCATCAAAGATCTTCCAGAACTTGTCCATGTCCTTGCCGGAAGAGCAGGCAACATCCACCAGGTTGATGGTCACAACACCCTGGTTGAAACGGCCATAGTACTTATGCTTCTTCGGATGATAGTTGCCGGCATCTGCCATATTGCCAAGGCCAGCATCCGTAAAGCGGTCCGGTGTCAGGAAGGAACGGCAGCCCATGCACGGATAGACATCGCCCTTGAGCTGTTTCATGATCTTGGCCGAAATATAATCCGGAACCATCCGCTTGGCAGTGCACTCCGCAGCCAGCTTGGTCAGATAATAATACTTGCTGTTTTCGTGAATATTATCTTCATCCAGCACATAGATCAGCTTCGGAAAGGCAGGGGTGATATAGACACCTTTTTCATTCTTGACACCCTTCATCCGCTGCTTGAGCATCTCTTCAATAATCATGGCAAGATCCTCACGCGTCTGGCCGTCTTCCACTTCATCCAGATACATGAACACAGTCACAAACGGCGCCTGGCCATTGGTTGTCATCAGTGTAATGATCTGATACTGAATCGTCTGTACGCCATCCTTGATCTCCTTATGGACACGCTGCTCAGCAATGGCATTGATCTGATCCTGACTCAGATTTAAACCAGCTTCGGCAACCTCACTGGCAACATTTTCCCGGTGCTTGCGGCGGCTGACTTCCACAAACGGAGCCAGATGGGAAAGGGTGATAGTCTGGCCGCCATACTGGTTGGAAGCAACCTGGGCAATGATCTGGGTGGCAATATTGCAGGCCGTCGCAAAAGAATGCGGCTTTTCAATCAAAGTATCTGTAATAACAGTACCATTCTGCAGCATATCCTCCAGATTCACCAGACAGCAGTTATACATCGGCTGGGCAAAGTAATCGGCATCATGGAAGTGGATGATGCCTTTTTCATGCGCATCAATAATATCCGGCGGCAGCAGGAAACGGCGGGTGATATCCTTGGAAACCTCACCAGCCATATAGTCACGCTGGGTAGAATTCACGGTCGGATTCTTATTGGAATTCTCCTGCTTGGCTTCCTCATTATTGCGGCCGATCAGAGAAAGAATCTGCTCATCAGTGGAATTTGCCTTACGGACCAATGCTCTTTCATACCGATAGGTAATATAATTCTTGGCTACGGCATAGGCACCTTCATGCATGATCTCCGTTTCCACCATATCCTGAATCTCTTCCACGCCAACACTGCGGTTCAGTGCAGTGCACTTGTCCACAACCGCCTTGACAACCGTATCAATCGTGCCGGCATCCATCTGATTCTCAGGATTGGTTGCACTGTTTGCCTTGGTAACAGCGACTTTAATCTTATCCGCAGCGAACAGGACTTCTTCGCCGCTTCTCTTGATGACGTTCATACCTTCCTCCAAACTACACGAAGCGAATTAGTTGTATTTCCAACTAATTCGCTGCTGAGGACATTATACGGCAGGCCCGCGCAAAGACAAGTGCTTTTCTCCCGTAGAATTTATGATGAACTTTTCATGTCGTGATCCTCATATGTGAAACATTCTGAATGCATGCGAAAGAAAGCAGGAACAGCAGTGCATTCAGCGCTCTGTGAAACAATGCCGGCAAAGAAAATCTGTGACTGAAACGAAAGTGTCATTGCGATCTGCAGAGAAAACACGTATGGTTGTGATAAGATAGGAAGGCTGAAGAAAGCGAGGAATATACAATGGCTTTTGATTCACTGAGCGACCGTTTGAACCATGCCATGCGCAATGTGGTCGGCAAAGGCAAGCTGACCGATAAAAATATGGAGGACATGCTCAAGGAAGTGCGTCTGGCACTTCTGGAGGCAGATGTCAATTACCGCATCGTCAAGGACTTCCTGGAAGAAGTACGTGAAAAAGCAAGAGGCGAGGATGTCATCAATTCGGTTGAACCGGGTGAGATGCTTGTCAAGATCGTGCATGATCAGCTGGTTGACCTGCTTGGCAATGAAGAAGCGGAAATTCACTTTAAAGAAGACGGCATTACATCCATCATGATGGTAGGTCTGCAGGGCACCGGCAAAACCACATCCGTGGCCAAGATTGCCAACCTGCTGACAAAAAAACAGAACAGAAAATGCCTGCTGATTGCGGCAGATGTCATTCGTCCTGCTGCCATTGAACAGCTGCAGACACTGGGCAATGAAATCGGCTGTGAGGTCTTCACACTGGGCACAGAAACACCGGCATTGGAAACTGTGCGCCAGGGCATGGACCATGCAAAACGCAATGGCTATGACACCGTATTGATCGATACCGCCGGCCGTCTGCATATTGATGAAGAACTCATGCACGAGCTGCAGGAAATCAACGCTGCTGTGCATCCGGATGAAATCCTGCTGACCGTTGATGCTATGACTGGTCAGGATATCGTCAACGTTGCTTCTGCATTCCGCGATGCACTGCCATTGACTGGTCTTGTTGTGACTAAGTTTGATGGTGATTCCCGCGGCGGCGGTGTGCTGTCAGTCAAGAAGATTACCGGCGTACCAGTCAAGTTTGTCGGTGAAGGCGAAAAGATTGAAGATATGGATGTCTTCCATCCGGACCGCATGGCAGACAGAATTCTGGGCATGGGCGATATTGTCTCCCTGGTAGAAAAGGCCCAGGAAAAGATGGATATGGAACAGGCCCAGAAGGCGGCTGAGAAGATGATGAACGGCCGCTTTGACCTGGATGATATGCTGCATCAGTTTGAACAGATTGAGCGTATGGGACCGCTGCAGGGCATCATCAAGATGATTCCGGGCATGAGTCAGTATGCCAATATGGTCAATGACGGCCAGACAAGTGCTGCCATGAAGCATTCCAAGGCTATGATCCAGTCCATGACGAAATGGGAGAGAGAACATCCTGAAAAGATCCGCTCGACGATGAAAAAGCGCATTGCCAAAGGCTCCGGCACAACCGTGAACGATGTCAACAAGCTGCTCAGCCAGTTCTCCAAGATGAAGCGGGCCATGGGACAGGTAGGCAATCTGCAGCGCTCCGGCAATCTGAATGAGGAAAAGCTGGAAGATATGATGAACCAGATGACTTCACAGACCGGCATGAGTGCCCAGCAACTGGAAGAGATGCGCAGAAAGCTGAAGTGATTCATTTAAGTGTCAAGTAAATGTGCTTGACACTTTTTCTTTGGAGCGTATACTAAGACTGTCATTAGCAGGAGGATAACAAAATGGCAGTTAAGCTTCGTTTGAAGAGAACCGGTGCAAAGAAGGCACCTAGATATCGTATTGTTGCAGCTGATTCCCGTTTCCCGAGAGATGGCCGCGATATTGAGACAATTGGCTATATCAACCCGACAACAGATCCGGAGACAGTCGTTCTTGATGCTGAGAAGGCTCTGGATTGGCTGAACAAGGGTGCACAGCCTTCTGATACGGTCCGCAACATTCTGTCCAGACAGGGTGTCATGAAGAGATTCCATGACCAGAAGGCAGCCGCCAAGGCCAAGAAGTAATCTGTATGTCGAATCTTGAAGAAGTGCTTTACAACCTTGTCAGGCCGATGGCTGACAATGTGGATGCCCTCAAGGTGGAAGAAATGCCTTCTTCCAATCCGAGAGAGGTTGTCATTGGCATTCATGCGGATGATGAAGACATTGCCCGCCTGATTGGCCGCAAGGGATCAATGGCCAGTGCACTGCGCCAGGTGATGAGTGTTGCTTCTCATCGTGAAGACAAAAAAGTGACAATCAAGTTCGAACAGGAAAAGGATGCTGACTGAACGGCATCTTTTTTCCTTTGCTATAATAAAGACATGTCATATATCAAAATCGGGAAAATGATCAACACCCATGGCATTCATGGTGAAATCAAGATTCAAAGCTGCTCAGACTTTGACAAAGAACGCTATACACCTGGCAATACGGTTTATATGCTGTACCAGGGAGAATACAAGCCGCTGAAGGTTTGTTCCTACCGTGTCCACAAAGGCTTCCCGCTGGTATCCTTTGAAGGCCTGGAAAACATCAATGATGTTGAGATGTACAAGGAATGCAGCCTGTATGTGCAGGACAGCCAGCGCGCACCATTGCAGGATGGACGCCACTATGTCAGTGAGCTGGAAGGCATGCAGGTATTTGATGAAGAAGGACAGCAGCTTGGCACGGTCGCTTCGATTGAGGAAACGCTTGGTGCCAACCGCAATATGCGCATTGTCAAAACAGATGGGAAAGAAGCACTCATTCCTTATGTGCCTGCCTTTATCCGCAATGTGGACAGCGATGCACGCAGAATCACAGTTCATGTGATCGGAGGCCTGCTGTGAAAATCAGTGTACTGACATTATTTCCGGAAATGTATGAGAATTTCCTGCATACATCCATCGTTGGCCGCAGTGTGGCAGGCGGTCTGGTAGATATTGATCTGGTTCAGATCCGTGACTTTGCCCATGACCGCTACCGGCATGTGGACGATACACCATTCGGCGGCGGGGCAGGCATGGTCATGAAATGCCAGCCGGTGCTGGATGCCATCGCTTCCATCGATACACCGGATTCCTGGAAAGTCATGATGTCTCCTGCCGGAACCCCATATACACAATCAAAAGCACATCAGCTTGCCCAGAAAAAACATCTGATTCTGCTATGCGGCCATTATGAAGGACTGGATGCACGTATCATGAACCACATGGATGAAGCCATCTCCATCGGCGATTATGTCCTGACCGGCGGTGAACTTGCATCCATGGTGATCATCGACTCAGTCACCCGGCTGCTCAAAGGCGCTATCGCAGATGATTCCACCCGCGAGGAATCCCATGAAAACGGCCTGCTGGAATATCCGCAGTATACCCAGCCGGCTGATTACAATGACGAAAAAGTGCCGGCCATCCTGCTGTCCGGCAATCATGAAAAAATACGGCAGTGGCGCATCGTGCAGTCACTGCTTGAAACAAAGAAAAGACGGCCTGACCTGTATGCCAGACATGTTCTGAGCAAAGAAGAAGAAAAAGCCCTGCGCGCTTATGAGGAGGGAAAACTATGCTGAAATATACAGAAAAGGCAGAAACACCGCTGAAATGGCACCGTTTCAACCAGGCTGTCCTGATGCCCTTGATTATTCTGGGCGGCATCTATCTGACCATCTGCACCATATGTGTGCGGCTTGGCAGAAGCACTGACTGGATGTTCAACACGGATGCACTGCTGGCACCCCAGGATGACAAATGGCTCTATTACATCAGTTTTGCCTTTGTCATTGTGGAAACACTGATTGTCCTGCAGGCATGGCTGCGCAGTTTCCGCTGGATCCGCAGCAGCTGGTGGTATCAGATGACACATTATCTCACCCTGGCACTGTATGCATGCTATGCATTTTCTGAAATCTACCGGCATCAGCTGGCAATGGTGATCGGCATGAACCTGCACCTGTACCTGGATGTCAGTCTTTCCTCACGCTGGGTCTTTCTGATCCTTGCTGTGCTGCTGGTACTGACAGTCATGTACTGCGCACTTTCACTTGTGTACTATGGCGAAAGACACCGCCTGTACCGCCGTATGGTCGTTGAAAAGGTTACTGTAAAACAAACACAAAGCAATCCTGCAGCAGTAAATCATGCGGATACAGCACAGAACCAGACAAAGTGTGACCGTGACAATGAGCATACAGAAAAAGACAAAGAGAAAGAAAAGGAAAAGGATAAGACCGGATCCACAAAGGCACCAAAGTCAAAACGTTCTCTGTTCTCTTTGAAGCACCATGAGAAAAAGACAAAGCAGGATACAATAAAGGAAGAAGAGAGCGAGCCTGCTCCGGAACCGATTGCGGTTCCTTCTCCTTTGACCAAAGAACAAAAGGAACAGCTGGAACATGCTGAGACAACCCCGGTTCCACCAGAGACAGAAAAGGCAGAACCGGTATCTGCAGAAACAGCAGAACCTGATCAGAAAGCAGCAGTACCACAGGAGACAGAAACAGCGCAGTCTGTGGAAAGTACAGCACCTGAAACATCACCGGAATCCGCAGAGGATACCAGCACGCGCAGTCCGCAGGCAGAAGAAAATACGGACAGTAAGAAAACATCTCCTCAGGTGCGCTTCTGTTCACACTGCGGGGCAAAGCTGAAAGTGCCCGGTGCTAAGTTCTGTCCGGTATGCGGACAGCCGATTCAGCCGATCAAAAAAGAAACGATGGCAGATCATGACTGACTGTCATCGTTTTTTGAAGCTTCCTGCATTTCTTTGCGGTATTCCTCAAAATACCGCTCCAGATACATCTTGTGGGCAACCGTAATCACAATGTTTTCCAATGCCTGCGAAGTGGGACTGTCCGTGGCAGCACAGACAATATGATGGCTGGAATCCATCAGGGAAGACAGCACTTCATGCAGCATGCTCCGAAAAGCCTCATAGGCACTTTCAATACTGTCAAACTGATCCAGGGAAGACAGACACATCCGGATATGATCCATGGACAGTACTGTTTTTGCTGTGGCAATGAAAATTAGACCGGCAATCTGATCGCGGGAATATGTCTTTTTATGCGGTGAAGAAATCAGTTTCTGCTTCACGTAGTTGGAAACCATGGAACCTGTGATCTGCATCTCCGGGAAATCCCGGAGATAGCTGTTGATATACTTGACGACCTGATCCAGATACAGACCGACATCGGGGATCTCATGATAGGCAGGATAGCTGAAACTTTCCAAGATTGACTGCAGTTCATTTGTATTCATGCCTTTATCATATGGCTGTAATCATTATTCGTCAATAAAGTATGCGTATCTTATTGACAAGTTATTCAAAAACCGTTAATATCATAGCTGTAATCAGTTAATGAAAAACCGATCACAGGTTACAGGAGGTGTTAGTATGACTGTCATGAATCAGAATACAGTAGTCAATGAACGCAGAATGTTTACGGTCAAGGATCCGATCAGTGCTTTGACACATCTGATTGGCGCCATCGGTGCAATCCTGGGCATGCCGGCACTGCTGCTGCAGGGAGCACGCATGGGCAACTCAATGAAATCGCTTGGCTCCTATGCCGTGTTCATGCTTTCCATGATCATCCTCTACAGTGCTTCCACAACCTATCATTCCTTCAGTATCAATGCCAGGGTTAACAAGATTCTCAAGAAGGTTGACCACTGCTCGATCTTCCTGCTGATTGCCGGCAGCTATACACCAGTGGCGGTAACTGTACTGCCAGGCAGGGAAGGCATGGTGCTGCTTGGCATTGTGTGGACCATTGCCGTACTTGGCATCATCTTCAAACTGTGCTGGGTTACCTGCCCGAAATGGGTATCCAGCGTGATCTATACCGCCATGGGCTGGACAGCCATCTTCTTTATGAAGGACATCGTTGCCAACCTTTCTGCACCAGCCTTCTTCTGGCTGCTGGCCGGCGGTCTGTTCTACACAGTTGGTGCTGTCATCTATGCCATGAAGCCAAGTCTGTTTGAAAACAGAATCCCCGGCTTTGGCAACCATGAGCTCTTCCACTGCTTTGTACTGGCAGGATCCCTGTGCCATTACATCCTTGTCTTCCAGTATCTGACCATGCTTGGCTGAGCAGACAAAACGAGAAAAACAGCAGCTGTACGCGAACACGTACAGCTGTTTTTATACTCTCTGGCATGATCATAGCCGGAGGTGGAATATGAAACGCAATGAAAATCTGTGGCATGCCTGCCGCACAATGGCAGATCAAAGTGATCTGAGTGAGGATGAATGGCAGACTTTTGTCAACTGCTGCATTCTCGATGTCGGCGCTGATGAATGCGCTGCCCTGCTGAAAAGAAATCCCAGGGAAATCCAGGTTCTTTATACACAGGTGGCACTGTGTATGGCAAAGGAGGCACTGGGGCATTATCTGCAGACACAAAGCATGTCTATTCTTCATTGAAAGGGCTTATAATAGTTGAAGAAGCGTTTTAGACAAGGAGATTATAATATGCGTTTTGTTGATGTAATCGAGAAGAAAGCAGACGGCGGTGTCCTTTCCAAAGAAGAAATTACCGATATGGTAAATGGCTTTGTGGCAGGGGACATTCCCGACTATCAGATGAGTGCCATGATGATGGCAATCCTGCAGAGGGACATGAGTGATCAGGAGATTGCTGATCTGACCATGGCTATGATGCACAGCGGCGATGTGGTGGATCTTTCTGATCTGCCCGGCATCAAGCTTGACAAACATTCCACCGGCGGTGTCGGCGATACAACCACCCTGGTTGTCGCACCGCTTGTGGCAGCCTGCGGCGGTACGGTTGCGAAAATGAGCGGCCGCGGCCTTGGCCATACCGGCGGCACCCTGGACAAGCTGGAAAGTATCCCGGGTACCTGCATTGAGCAGCCGCTGGAAGCCTTCAAGGAAATTGTCAGAAAGAACGGGGTAGCCGTTGTCGGCCAGACCGGCAATCTTGTTCCCGCAGACAAGAAGATGTATGCACTGCGTGATGTTACGGCAACTGTCCGCTCCATTCCGCTGATTGCCAGCTCCATCATGTCAAAGAAACTGGCAAGCGGCTCTGATGCCATCGTTCTGGATGTCAAGACCGGCAGCGGTGCCTTCATGCGCACCAAAGAAGAAGCGTTCCGCCTGGCTAAGACAATGGTCAATATCGGTTCCCTTCTGCACAGAGAAGTACGTGCCCTTGTCACTGACATGAACCAGCCGCTTGGCAATGCAGTAGGCAATGCCCTGGAAGTACAGGAAGCAGTAGAGCTGCTCAGCGGAAAGATTCCTTCCAGCGATCCATTGTATGAAGTATGCATGCTGCTGGGTGTACAGATGCTGATGATGGGAAAACTGGCTGATAATGAACAGGATGCCAGACACAAGCTTGAGGCTGCCATTGCCGATGGCAGCGGCCTGAAGAAACTGCAGGGCATGATCAGTCTGGAAGGCGGCGATGCTTCCTATCTGACTGTAGAAGGCATGAAGAAACTTGTTGAAGTGAAGCAGAAAGTGGATGTTACCGCACAGAAGGATGGCTACATCCATGGCATGCAGGCTGAAGAGATCGGTACCGCTGCCCAGATGCTTGGCGCTGGCAGGGCCAAGAAAGATGATGTCATTGATCCGGCAGTCGGTCTGGTCATGAAAGTCAGATGCGGTGCCAAGGTGAAAAAGGGTGATCCGCTCTGCACTCTGTATGTCAATGATGACAGGAACCTTGCAGAAGTTGAAAGAATGCTGCAGGATGCCATTCATATTGCACCTGAAAAACCAGAACCATCCCCGATGGTCTATGGTGTCTTTACGGATGAAGATAAGCTTTAAAACATTGATAACGAAAGGATGCGTCTGCTGACAGGCAGGCGCATTTTTTGTGATAAAGAAAAAAATCACCGCTCAGGTGATCTTACTGGATCTGCATCATGCTTTTCAGCTTGCGGGCAATGGTGCGTGCTTCACTCTCATCCAGCCACTGAATGCCATTTTCAGCATCCCGCTTGAGAATGATCGCAACCCCATGGGCCGAAGGATCCCGGTAATTGAGAACGAGAATTGCATCATCATAGCGCGGAGAAGGAAGCTCTGCCGCATTATAGACAATCCTGTACTGTCGGCCAAGATCTGGCATTGAAAGCTCCACCAGTTCTCTTCTGCCATTGTAGCTGTCATCCAGCTGTTCACGGATGACCTTGTTGGACTCATAAAATACCGTATCCATGACATAGTCAGAAGTGTGGGCAACATCCACTTTGGTCTTGCTGCTGTCAGTATAATATGTCCGCAATACCAATGTTCCCTTGATCACATACGGCGCATTTGCCCCATACAGCGCAACCGTATATACCATATGGTGGCGGTAATCAAAAGGATAATAAATCTGTTCTTCAGCCATCGGATACTCCTTTGCTTTCAATAATATATGCAAAACGGCGTTTAAGCAAGATGATGGATTCTGCTACAATAGCCACCGGAAAGAGATGAATGTGTATGGAAATTGAGATTCTGCATCTGCTGGATGGGGCCAGAAAAGCCACTGGTACGGCAGTTGTCATTGATGTCTTCAGGGCCTTCTCTCTGGAAGCTTATTTCTATCAGCGCGGGGCTGCATTGATCCTGCCGGTACAGACCGTACAGGAAGCACTGGATCTGAAGAAAGCCCATCCGGAATATCTGCTGGCAGGGGAGCGCCATGGCGCTAAAGTCGAAGGTTTTGATGTCGGCAATTCTCCCAGTGCCATCATGAAACTGGATGTCAAAGGTAAGACTGTGATTCATACAACCAGTGCCGGTGTACAGGGACTGCTTGCCGCATCAAAGGCAGATGAGGTTATCAGCGGTGCCCTGGTCAATGCTGCTGCCATTGCCCGCTATCTGCAAAAACAGAATCCGGCTCATGTCAGCCTTGTATGTATGGGCCTTGAAGCAAAGCGGGATACAGAGGAAGATGTGCTTTGTGCCCAGTATATCAAAAGCATGCTGGAAGGATGCCCATTGGCAGATATCGATGCACGCATTGAGCAGCTGCGCTTTCAGGAAGGAAAGAAATTCTTTGACCCTGCCCAGCAGGACCGTTTCCCACAGGCAGATTTCGGCCTGTGCACAAAGCGTGACTGTATGAACTTTGTCCTGCAGGCACAGCAGACTGAGAAAGGAATCCAGATGGTGAAGATCGATGCCTAGAATGCCACTGCCTGGACGCAAATACTTTTTCTTTGATATTGATGGAACACTGACCAATGATGCCGACCACCGCATTGTACCCAGTGCACAAAGGGCACTGCATGCGCTGGAACAAAACGGCCACTTTGTGGCGATTGCCACCGGCCGTGCCCACTACAAAGCCATTTCTTTCACCAACAGCATTGATATCCATTCTCTGGTCTGTGCCGGCGGCGGGTGTCTGGTCATCAATGACCGTATCATCGTCAACCACACCCTGAACCATGATCTGGCCATGGATCTGATCCATCATGCAGATCAGGCCGGGATGGGATGGCTGGCCATGATCGATGACTCGGATAAAGTCCTCATGAAAGACATGAAGTTTCTCGAACAGGCGGGCCTGCGCACTGAACTGACCACCTACGTCCTGGATGAAACAATGGATCCAGCGGTATTGCCGATCTATAAGATCTATCTTGCCATCACACCGGAGCAGGAGAAAACAAATCCCTGGATTAATAAAGCCGGCTGGCTGCGGATGGAACACGGCTATATCACCTTCCAGTATGATGAGAAAAAGAAGGGAATTCTGGAAATGATGGATGCCCTGCACCATGATCCAAAGGATGTGGTTGTCTTTGGTGATGGCAAGAATGATCTTGTCATGTTTGATCCGCTGTGGTTTTCCATTGCCATGGGCAATGGGGCTAAGGCACTGAAAAAGAAAGCAGACTATGTAACAGCTGCCAATGTGGATGACGGCATCTGGAAAGCCTGTGCTCATTTTGGCTGGATCCATCAAAAATGATTGCAATCTGCACTGCTGTCATGGTAATATTTTGTACGCGTATGTGTATGCGCATCATATGTTCCGCTGGCCGCAGTTATTTGACTATGAGCAGATGATCATTCGATAAATGGAGGAGAAAAAAGATGGATCTCAGTTTGGTAGACAAGATTACAAAGAATCAGATTCGTACTGATATCCCGGCTTTCAAAGTTGGTGATACAGTCAGAGTTGACGTACGTATCAGAGAAGGTCAGAAGACCAGAATTCAGGCTTATGAAGGTGTTGTTGTTGACAAGAACAACGGCGGCATTGGTGCTACCTTCACTGTCCGCAAGATGTCCAGCGGCATCGGCGTGCAGAGAACCTTCCCGGTCAACAGCCCGATCATTGACAAGGTTACAGTTGTCCGCAGAGGTAAGGTCAGAAGAGCAAAGCTGACATATCTCAAGGGCCTGTCCGCAAAGAACGCACGTATCAAGGAAGACCGCTGAGTTTCTTCCTGGCATTTGCCAGACAAAGAGCCGTCTCATCACTGAGATGGCTTTTTTTACGCTTTTGTGCGTGATAGAATGAAAAACGTTATGAGCGAACAAAACAAGAAAAATACAAACGAAACAAAAGATTCCCAGTCCTCATTTGCCTCGGATCTTGTGGGTTTTCTCCGTGATCTATTGATCTCTGTGCTGGTCGTGCTGTTCATCGTCAAAGTCATTGCCCGCCCGGTACAAGTCATCGGCAGTTCCATGTTTCCAACCCTGCAGAATGGCGAACTGGGCTTTTCCAATGTCGTTGGCACAAAGCTCGGCCATATCAAACGGTTTGATGTTGTCATCATCTACCTGGAAGAAAAGAAGGAATATCTCGTCAAGCGTGTCATCGGCATGCCCGGGGAGACCGTCAGCTATCAGGACGGCCAGCTGTACATCAATGGGGAGGCCGTGGATGAGCCATTCCTGGATCAGGCTTATGTGGCACAATACGGTGATTCCTTTATGAGTGATGTCGCAGAAATCACCCTGGGGGATGATGAATACTTCTGCCTGGGTGACAACCGTCCTCACAGCACCGATTCCCGCTTCTATGGTCCTTTTAAGAAATCGGATATTGTTGCCAAAGGCATCTGGGTCTTCTGGCCGCTGAACAAGATGGGAGTCCATACATGGTAAAAGTACAGTGGTATCCCGGCCATATGGAAAAAGCCAGAAGGCAGATGAATGAGCGCCTGAAGGCAGTGGATATGATCATTGAAGTAAGGGATGCCCGCATTCCCAATGCCTCTGCCAACCCGCTGTTAAAGGAAATGGCTCCCAGCAAGCCTAGACTCATCGTCCTTGCCAAAAGCGACATCGCCGATCCTGAAATCACCAAACAGTGGCTGCAGGCATTTCAGAAAGAAAACCAGATGGCCATAGCCCTGGACCTTTCCCATGATGCCCATGCCGGCAGAAAAGTCATTCAGGCCTGCGGTATTTTAATGCGCCCGATCCATGCAAAACAGATGGCCAAAGGCATCCGTCCCAGAGCCGCCAGAGCCATGGCTGCCGGCATCCCGAATGTTGGTAAAAGCACTCTGATCAACCGTATCGCCGGCAAAAACACGGTTGTGGCAGCAGATAAACCCGGTGTTACCAGATCTTTGACATGGATCCATGCCGATCCCAGCCTAGATCTGCTGGATACACCAGGGGTTCTCTGGCCGAAGTTTGAAGATGAAAGAACAGGCTCTCTGCTGGCAGCCTGCGGTGCCATCAATGAAAACATCCTGGACCTTAAGGCCATTGCCATGGATACCATCCATGCTATTCAGGATCTGTATCCCGGTGTATTGGAAAAGGAATTTCATACAGAAAACGTCAATCCCAATGGCATGCTCAAAGCCATTGCCGACCAGCGCCACCTGGTACTGTCTGAAGGCGAACCGGACACCAAGCGTGCTGCCTCGGTCTTCCTGCATGAATTCCGCCGTGGCAAATATGGTCCATTGACACTGGAAAGGCCATCCTGATGGCAAAGAAAATCTGTCCCAATACATATGAACATGAGGCCTGGACCAATGGCAGAAGTGTGCTTGGCATGGATGAAGCTGGCAGGGGACCGCTGGCCGGTCCGCTGAGCGTTGCCGGCGTCATCTTTCCTATCGGCTATGAAAACCCGGAAATCTATGACTCCAAGGCCCTGAGTGAAAAAAAGCGTGAAGCACTGTATGACACCATCCTGGAAGATGCCCTGTGGGCAATGGTGATCGAAGTCAAGGAAGCAGACATCGATCATTACAATATTTACCGTGCGGATCAGCTCGCCATGGAAGAGATTGCTATGGCGGCAAAGGCCGATGTCATTCTGAGCGATGCCATGCCGCTGCCGGATCTCGATCAGGAAACCATTGCCATTATCAAGGGTGATCAGAAAAGCATTTCCATTGCGGCTGCTTCCATCCTTGCCAAAGTTACCCGGGACCGTATCATGAAAGCATATGATGCCATATATCCGGGCTATGGCTTTGCCCGCAACAAAGGCTATGGCACAAAGGAACATCTGGCCGCCATTGAAAAACTTGGCATCACGCCCATTCACCGCCGCAGCTTTGCCCCGGTCATGTATCATCAGACAAAACTGGATCTTTTTTAGGGGATTCAGCTTTTTTTATGGGTATAAAGGGCTGGAGGATACTTGCATGAATGACAGAGAAAGACTGGCAGCTTATGCCTGCCGCTATCAGGGAGACTGGAAGAGCATTCAGAAGGCATGGATGCATGATCTTGATGTGCACGAAGTTTCAGCCGACCCGTTTATCACCATCTTTGACAAGGATTACCCGCCCCAGCTCAAACAGCTGCAGTATGCCCCATGGGTACTGTTTTATCAGGGCGATATCACCCTTCTGCAGAAACGGATGATTACCCTGGTCGGCACCCGGCAGCCAGGTGTGCAGGGCGCCCAGGCAGCCGCTGCGATCTCATCCCGTCTGTGCTCACAGTTTGTGATTGTCAGCGGTCTTGCCAAAGGGGTTGACGGCATCTGCCACCGCACGGCACTTGCTCATCAGAAACCAACCATCGGTGTCATTGCCCATGGCCTGGATACCGTATATCCCATGGTCAATCAGGACCTGTATGCCGCCATGAAAGAAAGGGGACTGATCCTGTCAGAATTTCCAAGAGGCACACCGGTGCGCAAATACCACTTTCCCTGGCGCAACCGGATTCTGGCTGCTTTGTCAGAGGCCGTGATTGTCGTACAGGCCAGCCTGCACAGCGGCACCATGCATACGGTACGGGAAGCACTGCAGCTGGGAAAAGAGATCTGGTGTGTGCCTCATCCGTTTCAGCAGGAAGAGGGATTTGGCTGCAATGCCCTGATTGATGATGGGGCAAGAATCCTGTACGATCTGGACCAGCTGCAGGAGATTGAACAAACAAAACCGGTTGAAAATGCAAAACGTTTCGTGTAAGGTAAGCCTTGTTATAAATTTTATGCGAAATCAAAGGGAAAAATGCAAATGAAGAATTTAGTCATTGTAGAGTCTCCATCAAAATCGAAAACGATTGGGAAATATCTGGGACCGGATTATACGGTTGTCTCCAGCAAAGGACATATCCGCGATCTTGCCATCAAAGGTAAAGACGGCCTTGGCGTAGACATTGACAATGGTTTTACGCCCGTCTATGAAATCTCAAAAGACAAAAAAGATGTTGTAAAAGAACTCAAAGACGATGCCTCCAAAGCACAGAACGTCTATCTGGCAACCGACCCGGATCGTGAAGGAGAAGCCATTTCCTGGCATCTGGCCCAGGTATTGGATCTTCCCGAGGATGCCACAGACCGTGTCACGTTCCATGAAATCACAAAGAATGCGGTCAAGCAGGCATTCTCACAGCCAAGACAAATTGACATGGATCTTGTCCACTCCCAGGAAACCAGAAGAATCCTGGACCGCATCATTGGCTTCAAGCTCTCCAAACTGCTGAAAAACAAGATCAAGTCCAAGTCTGCCGGCCGTGTACAGTCCGTTGCCCTGAAGCTGATTGTTGAGCGGGAAAAGGAAATCAAGGCATTCAAGCCGCAGGAATACTGGACGCTGGATGCCATCTTCCGCAAAGACGGCACTGAATTTACCGCAGCTCTGAGTAAGATCAACGGCGAAAAGGCACAGCTGCACAATGAGGAAGAAGCTGAAAAAGCTTTCCAGGCCTGCCAGGGTGAGTTTGAAATCACTTCGATCAAGACTTCCGTGCGCTCCCGCCGCCAGCCGCTTCCTTTTATTACATCCACACTGCAGCAGGAAGCTTCCACCAAGCTTGGCTTTGCGGCCAAACGCACCATGTCCATTGCCCAGCGTCTGTATGAAGGCATTGACATCGGTTCCGGCCAGGAAGGTCTGATCACCTATATGCGTACCGACAGTACCAGATTGTCAGACCTTTACATCAATGCCGGCCGCAAAAAGATTGAGCAGGAATTCGGCAAAGAATATCTTGGCAGCTATCATGCCCACAATGATGCCAATGCCCAGGATGCCCATGAGGCCATCCGCCCGACCAACATTGAAAATACGCCGGAAAAGATCAAACAGTATCTGACCAGTGAGCAATACAAGCTGTATCACATGATCTATGCCCGTGCTCTGGCTTCTTTGATGGCACCGGCACGCTTTGATGCCATGACGGTTGTATTGAGCCAGAACGGCCATGACTTTACGGCCAGCGGCTCCAAGCTTGCCTTTGACGGCTTCCTTCGGGTTTACAAAGACTATGATGCCAGCAAGGATGTACTGCTGCCGGTATTGACTGAGGGTGAAAAGATGCCGGCTGCTTCTCTGCAGAAAAACCAGCACTTCACTGAACCACCGGCAAGATATACCGAAGCAAAGCTCATCAAGGCAATGGAAGAAGAAGGCATCGGCCGTCCAAGCACTTATGCCATGATCATTGATACCATCCAGGCAAGAGGCTATGTCACCCTGGAGCGTACCTCCCCGAAAAGCAGAACAAGAGTGTTCTTCCCGACGGATCAGGGTATTCTGACAACCGAAAAGCTGGATGAGTATTTTGCCGGCATTATCAATGTCAAATACACGGCCCAGATGGAAACAAAGCTCGATGAAATCGCCGATGGGGAAGCAAAGGAACTGGATACACTGACAGCGTTCTGGCAGAAGTTTGAACCATTGCTGGATGCGGCCTATGAAGGCATGGAGAAGATCCAGCCGGAAAAGGTTGGCGAGAAATGTCCGGAATGCGGCGGCGACCTGGTATACCGGGTAGGGCGCTATGGCAAGTTCATTTCCTGCTCCAACTTCCCGACCTGCCGCTATACAAGACAGATCGAAACCGACAAGGAAAAGCCGGAACCAATCGGCCGTACCTGCCCGGAGTGCGGCGGCCAGCTGGTCAAGCGTAAAAACCGCTATGGCTCCTACTTCATTGGCTGTGCCAACTATCCCAAGTGCCATTACATGGAAAACATGCAGGGCGAAAGGGTCTATTCCAAGGCCGAAAAAGCAGCCATGAATAAAACCGGCACTGATGCAGAAACAGTCGAAAAACCGGTCCGTAAGACTGCCAGAAAGACAGCAAAGAAAACAACAAGAAAAACAGGCACAAAGAAAACAGCCGCGAAGAAAACAACGGCCAGAAAGACAGCTGTCCGCAAGACAAAGAAAACAGGTGAAGACGCATGAAGCAGGCATATGTGATCGGGGCAGGCCTGGCCGGCTGTGAGGCAGCCTGGCAGCTGGCCAATCGTGATGTTCATGTAACACTGTATGAAATGAAACCGGTAAAGCATTCGGCTGCCCACCACGCAGATACCTATGCAGAGCTGGTGTGTTCCAATTCTCTGCGTTCCAATGCGCTGACCAATGCCGTCGGTGTACTCAAGGCAGAAATGCGCACCATCGGGTCTTTGATCATGGCAAAAGCAGATGAAAACCAGGTGCCGGCAGGTTCTGCCCTGGCCGTAGACCGCGAGAAATTCTCACAGGACGTTACCGATGCCATCAACAGCCATCCCAACATCAGCGTTGTCCATGAAGAAGTGGATCATATTCCCCAACAGCCATGTGTTATTGCGACCGGACCGCTTTCTTCCCAGGCAATGGTGGATGCCATCGGGAAGCTGATTGATCAGAAGTACTGCTACTTCTATGATGCGGCGGCACCGATTGTGACAGCAGATTCCATTGATTACAGCAAAGCATACTTCAAGAGCAGATATGACAAGGGCAGCGCTGATTATCTGAACTGCCCGATGAGCAGGGAAGAATTTGATGCCTTTTATGAAGCCGTCATTACGGCAAAGACCGCTGATCTGCACAGCTTTGAAAAAGAAGTCTACTTTGAAGGGTGCATGCCGTTTGAAGTGATGGCAAAACGAGGCAGGGACACGCTGCTGTTTGGCCCGATGAAGCCGGTCGGTCTGGAAAAAGACGGCATGCGGCCCTATGCTGTTGTACAGCTGCGCCGTGACAATGCAGAATCTTCACTGTATAACATCGTTGGTTTCCAGACCCATCTGACCTGGGGTGAGCAGAAGCGCATTATCCATATGATCCCGGGACTTGAGAACGCTGAAATTGTCCGCTATGGCGTCATGCACCGGAATACATACATTGATTCACCGGTGATTCTTGGCGAAGGATATCAGTACAAAAACAGGAAAGATCTGTTCTTCGCCGGCCAGATGACAGGTGTGGAAGGCTATATTGAAAGTGCTGCCTCCGGCATGCTGGCAGGCATCAATCTTGCCCATGTTCTGCATGAGGAACCGCTGGCTCCTGCCAATCGGGATACGATGATCGGGGCAATGTCCTATTATGTCAGCCATGCGGATCCCAATCATTTCCAGCCGATGAATGCCAACTTCGGCATCATGCATTTAAGTGCAGATGTGAAGAAAAAAGACCGCAAGGCAGCCTATGCCCCGCAGTCTCTTACTCTGATCCGCCAGATGAAGGAATCCCATGTCCTTTGAAGACAGCCTGGATGGCTTTCTGAGCCAGATCAGCCGCAGCCGGACGGGATCCGCTGATACGCGTGATGCCTATCACCGGGATGTGCAGCGATTCCTTTCCTACCTGGAAGAAAAGCACATCACTTCGTTTGAAGATGTGACAAGAAATGACATTGCGGATTATATCACGCAGCTGCGCAGCGGCCATATCGGCGGACATGTCTTGTCCAATGCGTCCTTTTCCCGCAATCTGTCTTCCCTGAAATCATTCTGGCGGTATCTGAACCAGTATGAGAATGTACAGGCCAATCCCGTACAGGCATTCCATGGCTCGCGCCATACCCGCAAACTGCCGGAGTATCTGACCTTTGATCAGATGGAGAGCCTCTTTAACACGTTCGATCTTTCAACCCTGAATGGGGTACGTGACCGCTGCATCCTGGAAACGATGTATGCCTGCGGGCTGCGTGTTTCGGAGTGTGCCGGCATCCGCATTCAGGATGTCAGCCTCGATGAGAACTATCTGCGGGTATTGGGTAAGGAAAGCAAGGAACGCATGGTGCCGTTCTATCCAAGATGCAGCCAGCTTTTGAAAATCTATCTGCAGCAGGTACGGCCGGTGCTCATGCACGGCCATCCGGAAAACGGCATTCTGTTTGTCAACCGGTTTGGCAAGGGCATTTCTTCACGCTCCATCCAGATCATGGTGGAAAAAGCAGGCGTCAATGCCGGATTGTACATTCATGTCCATCCCCATATGATCCGCCACAGCTTTGCGACCCATCTGCTGGACAATGGCGCCGATCTGCGGGTCGTACAGGAACTGCTGGGCCATTCTTCTTTGTCAACGACCCAGATCTATACCCATCTGACCCAGGACAGACTTGCCAGGGTAGTGGAAGCAGCCCATCCGCATTCCTTGACAAATGAAGGAAAAAACGACTGAAAACAGGCATATCCCACAATAAAAAGCTTTGAAACAGATGCAGGTTATGATACCATACTTGAGGCATCTGTTTTTTTGATGCATAAAAAGCAGATGTACTTCTCACACAGTGGATTCACCATCCCGTGCATGCAGAGACTGTAAAGCATGCGGGACTGCATGTTGATGGTGTTGGAAACTGTGGCGGAAAACAACGGAAAGCGAGGTAAAAATTAAAATGACTGTTGTTTCAATGAGGAAAATGCTCGAAAACGGTGTTCATTTTGGACATCAGACACGCAAGTGGAACCCGAAGATGAAGCAGTATATCTATACTGCCAAGAACAATGTGTACATCATTGATCTTGCCAAGACACAGGAACAGCTGGACAAGGCATATGCTGCCCTGAAGAAGATCACTGAGGATGGCGGCAAGGTTCTGTTTGTTGGTACAAAGAAGCAGGCACAGGCTACTGTGCTGGAAGAGGCAATCCGTTCCGGAAGCTTCTATGTCAACCAGAGATGGCTGGGCGGCACACTGACAAACTTCAGAACCATTCAGAAGTCTATCAAGAAGCTGACTGACATCGAAGAGATGGAAACATCCGGCACCATTGAACACTATACAAAGAAGGAACAGGCTCTGCTTCTGAAGCAGAAGGACAAGCTGGAGAACTATCTCGGCGGTATCAAGGAAATGAAGAAGCTGCCGGATGCACTGTTTGTTGTGGATCCGCTGCAGGAGCACAATGCTGTTGAGGAAGCCCGCAAGCTGAACATCCCGGTATTCGCCTTGATCGATACAAATGCTGATCCGACCAAGGTGACATATCCGATCCCGGCAAATGATGATGCTGTACGTTCCATCAAGCTGATGGTCAGTGTCATCGCCGATGCTATTGTTGAGGCTAAGGGCGGTGTTCTGGAAGTTGCTCATCAGGAAGAAGAGGGTGAGGACATCACCATGAAGGATGTCATCATCAATGTTGAGCAGCAGGCTGCTGAGTATGAGCGCAAGAGAAGACAGAGATTTGAAGAGCGCCGTGCCCAGATGGCTGCTGGCAATGGCCGCAATGGCCGTTTCTCCAACGGCAATGGTGAGCGCCGTGTATTCCGCAGAGACAGCCGCAATACAAATGCTGCTGCACCTGCCGCAAAACCTGCAGTAAAGAGTGAGGAAGCTGTAAAGGAGGACAAGTAATTCATGGCAGCTGTAACTGTTGCAATGATCAAGGACCTGCGTGAAAGAACAGGCGCAGGCATGATGGACTGCAAGAAGGCTCTGACAGAGTCTGACGGCAATATCGAAAAGGCAATTGACTGGCTCCGCGAAAAGGGCATTGCCAAGGCTGCATCCAAGGAAGGCAGAATTGCGGCTGAAGGTCTTTCCAGAATTCTGGTTAAAGGCAACAAGGCTGCGATTGTCGAAGTCAACTCTGAGACTGACTTCGTTGCCAAGAACGAGAAGTTCCTGCAGCTGCTTGACAAGACACTGAACACTCTGATTGACTCCGATGCCAAGACAGTAGACGAGGCAATAGAGCTCAAGACAGAAGATGGCACACTGAAGGACACTTATGTCGCTGCTGTTGCTACAATCGGTGAGAAGATCACTCTGAGACGTTTCGCCATCCTGACAAAGAAGGATGATGAAGAGTTCGGTGCCTATATGCACCAGGGCGGCAGAATCTCTGCTCTGACACTGGTCAAGGGTACAGACGATCCGCAGGTTGCCAAGAACATGGCGATGCAGGTTGCTTCCATGAACCCGACATATGTTTCCAGAAACGATATGCCGAAGGAAATCGTTGATCATGAGCGCTCCATTCTGGAAGCACAGCTCAAGGATGATGAGAAGCTTGCCAACAAGCCTGAGAAGGTAAAGGCCGGTATCATCGAGGGACGTCTGTCCAAGGATCTGCAGGATATGTGTCTGGTTGATCAGATCTTCTTCCTGGATCAGGATGTTAAGTGCGGCCAGTACCTCAAGGAGAACCACGCTGAGGTTGAGACATTTGTCAAATACAAGGTTGGCGAAGGCATCGAGAAGAAGAAGGATGACTTTGCTGCTGAAGTTGCCGCAATGGCTCAGAAGTAAGCTTTCATACAAAAACGACGCAGACATCGTTCTGCGTTTTTTTATGCGCATTTTCGTATTTCAACGTATGATAACAGCGAGGTGAAAACATGATTGATACAGTCATATTTGATGTCGGCGGCGTTCTTTCCAGCTATGAGCAGGTTACATACTATCTGCACCAGGGATACAGCAGACAAATGAGTGAGCGGTTAAAAAAGGCTACGATGGATCATCCTGCCTGGAAGGAATATGACCGCGGCGTACTGACAGATGAAGAAGTCAGGGCCAGGTTCAAAAAAGATGCACCGGATCTTGCCAGCGAGATTGATGCCTCCTTAGTACATATGCACGGCCTTGTCACCCGCAGAGATACATCCATTCCATGGATCACTTCCCTCAAAGCACAGAATATGAAGGTCTTTGTCCTTTCCAACTTTGCCAGAACGGCCCTGCAGGACTGTGCAGATGCCCTGGATTTCAGAACGTATTGCGATGACTGTTTCTTCTCCTGTCAGCACCAGGTCATCAAGCCGGATCCAGCTGCCTTTCTGACCTTGTTCTACCTGTTCCATATTGATCCCTGTCATGCTGTCTTCATTGATGACACTTTGGCTAACATCATATCTGCACAGCAGTTCGGCCTGCATGGCATTCACTATCAATCACAGAGCCAGGCGGAAACAGACCTTGCAAAACTGCTTGTGCAGCAGAATACCTGAAGCATTTTCAATTCTCTGACAACATAAAAAAGTGATCTTTGTACAGGCAGAACAAAATGTTCTCTGCCTGATACAGAGATCACAATTTCTTTTCCTTAAAGGCGCTTCAATACAAAGTGCAGCAGAAAACCTTCGCGAACACCATACTCACTGGACACAAACTCCCTGATGCCAAAGCTCTGGGATGCTGCCACCAGCATGCCAAGACCGGGCACAAGAACCGGCAGACGGTCAGGCGTCACATTTTCCTTCGCTGCTTTGCACCAGGCAGGATCTTCCTGCTTCAGACCTGTATACAAAGCCAAAAGATCTTCTGTCAGAAATCTTGCCTGCTGGTTTCCTTTAACAGCTTCCACAGTCTTGCGGCAGGCACGGATCGTGCCGCCCACACCGATTGCCATATCGCTGTTTGAAAGAGAAGGATGCTGCAGACGCATGTTTTCAATTGCCTCTTTGGATACAGAGGGATCCGGTTTCATGGCAGAAAGGCGTACACAGCCTAGCGGAATGGAAACCGCATCCTGGATTTTCCTGTTTTGGAAACTGACAAATTCTGTTGATCCTCCACCGATATCAATCATCAATCCATCCGGAATCTGACAGTCAAGGGTTGTGCCATAGAAGTCGCACATCGCTTCTTCTTCACCGGTTAACAGCCTGACATTTGCAAGGCCTGCTTCTTTGATTGCAGATAGAAAGGCATCCTGATTCACAAGGTTTCGGCCGCATTCAGTCACATCCCCATAGATGTCACCGACATGCATTTCCTGACACTTTTCAAGATATCCTCTGATGATCTTCTGTGCTTTCTGCAGTCCTTCCTCACTCATTTTTCTATCCTGAATGCAGGCAACAAGATGTGCAGCAATGGACTGATAGTACAGCTGATGAAGGCCGGTATCATCGATCTGATAGATGACAAGTACGATGGTATTGGAGCCAATATCAATAATGGCGGTTGTATGCATATGGATTCCTCCCGGGAGACATTATACTGACAGGTACATGAAAATGCAGAAGAAATCCGCTCTGTCATGCTATAATAAATGCCAGAAAGAATAATCAGGAGGAATATCATGTATAAACGTGTCTTACTGAAACTGAGCGGAGAAGCATTGTCCGGGACACAGGGTTCTCCTTTTAATGCAGCAGTACTGGATGATCTTGCGGACGAAATCGGACAGGTTCAAAAAGCAGGCATTCAGGTTGCCATTGTTGTAGGCGGCGGAAATTTCATCCGCGGCAAGATGGCTGTGGAGCTTGGGATGGAGCGCACACAGGGAGACCATATGGGCATGCTGGCAACAATCATCAATGCTCTGGCGATTCAGTCCACACTGGAAAAGCATGGCATTGATACCCGCGTACAGACATCCATCAGTATGCCGGAAGTTGCGGAGCCATTTATTGAAAGAAGAGCAGTAAGACATCTGGAAAAGGGCAGGGTCGTCATCTTTGGCGGCGGCACCGGCCTGCCGTATTTCTCTACCGATACAACGGCAGCACTGCGGGCATCTGAGATCAAGGCAGATGTGATTCTGATGGCAAAAAATGGTGTAGACGGCGTCTATTCGGCGGATCCGAAGAAAGATCCCAATGCAGTGCGGTTTGACACACTGACATATATGGATCTGCTGGAAAAAGGACTGCAGGTTATGGATGCTACAGCTACATCGCTGTGCATGGACAACCATATGGCAATCATGGTGTTTAACATGAACCAGAAGGGAAACATTGTCAAAGCATGCATGGGTGAGGATATTGGAACAATTATTAAAGGAGAAAAGTAAACATGTCGTATCCGATTATTGAAAGCAGCAGTGAAAAGATGGATAAGGTCATTGAGCATCTGCATGCAGAGCTCAACCAGATCCGCACAGGCATGGCCAATGCCAAGATGCTGGACAGAGTGGAAGTGGAATATTATGGAACACCGACACCGCTGAACCAGATCGCAGGTATTTCCGTACAGGAAGGCAGAACACTTGTCATCAAGCCCTATGATCCTTCTTCTTTGAAAGATATCGAGAAGGCCTGCAACCAGGCAAATCTGGGTATTGCTCCACGCAATGACGGTACCGTCATTCGTCTGACAGTGCCGGAGCTGACTGGTGAAACCCGTAAGGAAATGACCAAGAAGGTTGCCAAGATTGCTGAAGAATGCAAGATTCAGATCCGCAATATCCGCCGTGATGCCAATGATGCTGTCAAGAAGGACAAGACATTGGATGAGGATATGCAGAAGGATGCCAAGGAAGAAATCCAGAAGCTGACGGATAAGTATATCAAGACGATTGAGGATACCGCTGACAAGAAGTCTGCTGAAGTTCTCAAGGTTTGATTCAAAATATATAAAGGCGCATGGCAGAAAGTTCATGCGTTTTTTTGCCGTTAAAGTTGAACAAGACTATAATGAAGACAGAACCCATCTGGGATGAAAAGGAGAACGAATATGGATAAGTATCAGTGCCCGTGCGGATATGTGTATGATCCGGAAGTTGGTGATCCAACGCAGGGAATCAAGCCTGGCACAAAGTTTGAGGATCTGCCGGAAGACTGGGTCTGCCCGGTATGTGCATTGCCGAAGTCTGCTTTTACCAAGGTTGAGTAGACACAAGAGAGGATGCTGTCTATGGCATTCCTCTTTTTTTATGGGCATGCATGGTATAATACGTACCGAGGTGGAGTATGAAAGAATGCAAACACGTCGCCATCATTATGGATGGCAATGGGCGCTGGGCCAAGGCCAAAGGCCTGCCGCGCACTGCCGGCCATAAAGTTGGTGCAGATAATGTCAGAACCATTGCGATTGCGGCAGACAAACTTGGTGTGAAATATCTGACTCTCTATGCGTTTTCAACCGAAAACTGGAAACGCTCCAAGGATGAAGTCAGCTATCTGATGAAGCTGCCTGCATACTTGTTCAAAATGTATATGCAGGAATTCCTGCAGAGAGGCTTCAGAATCAGGCTGATCGGTGATCTGTCTGCACTTCCTGAAGCAACCCGCCAGGTCCTGCTGGATGCGGCAGATGAGTCCAAGGACAACACCGGCCTCAATCTGGTCATTGCCATCAACTATGGCTCCCATGATGAAATTGTCCATGCGGCAGTTTCCTATGCAAAGGATGTCAAGGAAGGAAAGGCAGATCTGAACCTGACCCCGGAAAAGTTTGAACAGTACCTGTATACAAAGGATTTCCCGCCGGTTGACCTGCTGATCAGAACAAGCGGTGAGCAGCGTATTTCCAACTATCTGCTTTGGCAGATTGCCTATGCCGAACTGGAATTTATACCGGAATCCTGGCCTGAATTCACCCCTGATGTATTAAAGCGCTGTCTGGAAGAATATTCCCACCGTGACCGGCGCTTTGGCGGTGTCAAAGATGAGTAAGAGCATGATGATCAAGATTGCGACAGCAATTGTACTGATTGCTGTGGCGGTCCCGCCGCTGGTATTAGGCGGTATTCCGCTGAAGATCCTGTGTGCTGTCATTGCCGTACTGGCTGGCTGTGAAATTGCCAGTCTGAACAAAGAAAAGAACAAGTGGCTGACTGCAATTCTGAACATTGGAGCAATCTTTGCCATGGTCGTTGCACCTGTGGATCAGTTTGTCATGGTCTGTGCCTTCTATGTCACAGTCCTGTTTGCCATTGTCATGTTTGATGAAACCACGACAGCAGAATATGCAGCCTATTCCTTTCTGATTTCCTGCCTTGTCGGCATGGCACTGCTTGGCTTGAACAATCTGTATACATTCCACAACGGGTTTCTATTGACATTGTACGTCGCCATTGCCTGCTACGGCTGTGATACCGGTGCCTATTTCTTCGGCGTTTTCCGCGGCAAACACAAGATGATTCCGCGCGTCTCTCCTCATAAGACATGGGAAGGCAGCATCGGCGGCTATTGCACTGGTGCACTGCTGTCCATGCTGTGGGGATTCTGCCTGTGCCGCGATATGATGCCAGCCGGCATGATCATCGCCGGGTCACTGACACTGCCGCTGCTGGCCCAGCTTGGTGATCTTTCTTTCTCCAGCATCAAGAGACACTTCGGCATCAAAGACTTCGGCAGTATCTTTCCGGGACATGGCGGTATTCTTGACCGCATTGACAGTATGATCTTCTGCCTGCTGTTCTTCCATGCACTGCTCGTGCTGGGAGGCCTGCTATGACACGCAAACGGCTCGTCTTGTTAGGGGCATCCGGTTCTATCGGCACCCAGACAATCGATATCGTCCTGCAGCATCCTGATCTTTTTGAAATCAAGGCTCTCAGTGTCGGTCACAACATTGACTGCCTGCGCAAAATACTTGCAAAAGTAAAAGCAGATCAGGTGTGTGTCATGGAAAAACGGGATGCACAGCAGCTTTCTGCAGACTATCCGCACATTCACTTTGTCTATGGCGATGAAGGATTGCTGACACTGGCAGAAAGAGATGATTATGATGTGCTGGTCAATGCACTGGTTGGCTTTGTGGGGTTTGCACCGACACTGGCTGCGATTCAGACAAAGCACAACATTGCTCTGGCCAACAAGGAGACACTTGTGGTAGGCGGTGAGCTGATCAAGCGGGCCCTGCAACAATATGGTGTCAGCCTGTATCCGATTGATTCTGAACACAGTGCGATCTTCCAGTGCCTGCAGGGAAACAGAAGGCAGGATGTCAAGCGTCTGTGGATTACCTGTTCCGGCGGTGCATTCCGCAATAAGAGCAGAGACGAACTGCAGAATGTAACTGTGGAAGATGCCCTGGCCCATCCCAACTGGTCCATGGGTGCCAAGATCACGGTTGACTGTGCCAATCTGATGAACAAGGGCTTTGAAGTCACCGAAGCACACTGGCTGTTTGATATGCCGTATGATGATATCAAGGTGCTGATGCATCCACAATCCATTGTGCATTCCATGGTGGAATATGTTGACCATTCCATCATTGCCCAGCTTGGTGCTGCCGATATGCGCCTGCCGATTCAGTATGCCTTGACCTGGCCTGAGCGCTATGACTTCCATGAGGAACATCCGCTGGATCTGGCCATGGCACCGGATCTGCATTTTGAAAATCCAGATACAGAGCGCTTTCCATTGCTTGCTTTAGCCTATGAAGCAGGAAAGAAGGGCGGCAACCTGGATGCGATCATGAATGCGGCCAATGAAGCGGCCAATCTGGCCTTCCGCCAGCACAAGATTCCGTTCCTGATGATTGAGGAGATTGTCATATCAGCTGTGCATGAAGCACCGTACAAACAGGTCAATGATGTACAAGACCTGCTGGATGCGGATGCCTGGGGGCGTCACTATGCACAGTCCAAAATAGAGGAGTATTTGAATTAATGGTAATTACACTCATCTTGTTTTTTCTGCTGCTGTCTGTCATTATTACGATTCATGAAGCCGGCCACCTGTTTGCAGCGAAAAAGTTCGGTGTCTACTGCTATGAATTTTCTTTTGGCATGGGCCCGGTGATCTTCAAGCGCAAAAAAGGAGAAACCCAGTATTCCATCCGTGCACTGCCAATCGGCGGTTTTGTCGCCATGGCAGGAGAACAGGATGGCGATGAAGCCTACCCGGATGTACATGTGCCGGAAGGCAGAAGGCTGACGGAACAGAAGTGGTGGAAGAAAGTCATCATCATGCTGGCAGGCGTCTTCATGAACTTCGTGCTGGCATATGCGATCTTTGTCGGCATTGCTCTGGCAGCCGGCGGTGTACAGATGTCACCGGAGCCAGTTGTCGGCTCGGTTGTGGCAAGCAGTCCGGCAGAGCAGGCAGGCTTTGAAGCAGGAGACAGGATTATCAAGATTACAGCCGAAGACGGCTCTTCAGTAAAGCCAAAGACTTTCCTGGACATGCAGTCGTTCAATACGGAAGGACAGGCATGTGTCTATACAGTCGAAAGAGATGGACAGACGCTTGAATTGACTGTAACACCTGCATACGATGAAGAGTCCGGTGCTTACCTGATCGGCATCACATCAGTAGAAGGTAAATACGTCAAGGTAACCCCAGCGAACTGTCTGTATTTTGGCGGCTATTACATGGTGACGATGACAAGACTGATGTTCCAGGCAATTGGAACCATCTTCCATGGTTCTGGCCTGAAGCAGTTATCCGGACCGGTTGGCATTTATAAGGCAACCGGACAGGCCGCATCCATGGGCTTTGGCAGCTACATGCTGCTGATTGCAGAACTGAGCCTGAATGTCGGCATCTTCAATCTGCTGCCATTGCCGGTACTGGATGGCGGACAGGTTGTGATCACGCTTGGCGAAGCCATCTGCCGCCACAAGCTCAACGAGAAAGTCAAGACAGGTCTGATGCTTGGCTGCTGGGCACTGCTGATTGTGCTGATGGTATTTGTCACATGGAAGGATATTGCCAGCCTGTTTGCATAAAATAATCTTGAGTATTTGAAAACATGGTGCACAAAGCCATGTTTTTTCATTTATAATATCCGGGAAGACAAATCTTCTGCTTTTTTCGTATTACGAGAGATAACAGCTGTCATCTCAGCTGCACATGCAGATTCGATGTAAACTTCTCTGGCATCTGGTTCAACATTGGAACAATGGCCAGATCACATCTGTTTCATCCAGAAGGGATGATGCTGCAGATGCGGTACGTACTTTACCCTGAACAAGTAAGTTGACCGCAGAATGCAGATCACATCATGCCATCTGCTGGAACAGTGTGCGCCTGCAGGATTGCACATAAGCGGAGTCGTCAGTCCGCCGACATTGGTGTATAAGCTGCAGACAGGGGAAAGCCGTGCTCCCATGATGATCAAATGCACGATGGCTTCTGACAGCATGAAATGAGAAGGCATAACATTGGTGCCGGGTCATATTCTCTCTGCAAAAGCCATGATACGCTGACGAATCCAAAGCAAGTACACACGTGATTTCTGAACCTGTATATTTCCACAGAAACACATTCCTGTTTTTAAGCATCACAAATTTCCTGCGGTGGCATCTCTGCCTGAAGCAAGAAGAGGGAAGGAATCACATGAAAATAATCAGACAATTTATTCTTGTGCTGGCTCTTGCCGGCAGTACTCTGCCTCTTGGCAGCAAAGTCTTTATCAAAGCAAATGCAGACAACAGCAATGACTATTCCATACACCAGGGCTGTGTCTTTGATGTAGACGTCGTCAATGACAATGGCGGCTTCGATCACAAAGGATGCTACAGTGATTTTAATTCTGCCAAAAATGCAATGAATTCACTTGGTCAGGATGCTGTCATCAGAAACTCTGCGAGCAAATCTCCAACCAAGATCATTGCCATGATGTCTGGCATGGTCATTACAAACCCATACCGTGACAATGGCAGAGAGCTTTCTTATTACTATATGAACCAGGATTTCTCGGGTTCCAGCACATATTCCCGTCAGTATGCCCAGGCACAGTATCACGATACTGCCTGGTATGACACTTCCAATGGCGGCGGTGCTGTTTCCATGACGATGAATGGCTTTGACGGCTACGTCAAGATGGCAGAATGCGATCTTGTGCCGATCAAGTACTATACCAATCATCTTGCCATCACACTTGGCGGCAACAACCCTGAAGATCCGGAATATACACTGTATCCTGAGATGGATCATTACACCGTTTCTACAGGTTCCTATGGAAACAAGGAAATGTATTTCTACTCGTACTGGGGCTGGTCCAACTCTGCTGCTTCGAACTGGCAGACCTATGCCTATCCTGACAGAACCGGCGTTGTTCTGCCGGCAGGGGACTGGATGAGTGAAGGTACGACTTATTACAGTGCCAACGGCTATGATTTCTATACAGATCAGGCTATGACACTGTATGCTGGCACATATTACAACTACTATCAGTTTTTACCATTACGTACAAATTCCAATCTGACAGCAGATGATCTGCAGAACTTCCTGAATCAGAGTGGCTATGCCGGTAATTCTGTCATGAGCGGCAATGCCCAGGCATTCATTGATGCCCAGAATAACTATGGTGTCAATGCTTTGATTGTCTATGCCATGGCACTGCATGAATCAGGTTATGGTACCAGCAATCTGGCCAGAACAAGAGCAAACCTGTTCGGCTGGAATGCAGTGGATTCCAATCCGAATCTTGCCTCTTCCTACAGTTCGATCTACACAGCCGTATCTACCCAGATGGGCAAGAACCTGAATGGCTATCTGGACGTGGATGATGGCAGACACTTTGGCATGGCCGTTGGCAACAAGGGCAATGGCTTCAATGTCTGCTATGCCTCTGATCAGTTCTGGGGCATCAATATCGCATCACTTGCCTACCAGATTGACAGAGCATCCGGCTTTAAGGATCTCAACAAGATTACACTCGGTGTTGTTAACTCCGATTCCAGTGTCTACTTCACGAAGAATGCCTATGATGATATCAAGTGGTATGACATCAAGAATGCAGGCGGCGTGAAATACGGAAACTATTTCCCGAGGGCATATCTTGTACCAGTGCTAGGTGAAGAGAATAACTCCTACAAGACACAGACTTCCGATCATCTGACCAATGGCAGACTGACAAGAGCATCCAGCTCCAACATGCAGTACTATGACTTTGACAGCAACGTTGCCTACATCAAGAAAAAATGGCTGCAGCTGTTAAGCAATGGTTCACCAGCCAGCAATGACAATGTGGACCCAACACCTGCTCCAACACCAACGCCGTCTACAGAACCTACGGCGGAGCCTACAACCGAACCAACTGCAGAGCCTACAAGTGAGCCAACTACAGAACCAACATCTGAACCGACAACATCACCAGAAACAACACCTGAACCATCCGAAACTCCTGAAAATGAAGTTGAGGATATGAGCAATGCTTCTTATAAATATCGTTCTGGAGTTGGAGCAGTATCTTATGATGAAATTTCACATGTTGTGACTATGACTGGCCTTGGCTATTTTGATGGAGCAGCAGCTTACAACCATTCTGTTACACAACAGATGAAATTGGTAAATGCCGAAAGTGAAGATGTAACAAACCTTTCTACACAGACAACGGATTATCAGGGCATCATGGAAGAGTTGTTTGCAGGTTACGTGGCAGTTGGATACCAGACGGAAATAGACCTCGATGATATCAAGCCTGGAAATTATATTCTTGAATTGGAGACAGTTAATGGCTCTCATAACTCCATGAATTCATTGTTCTATAACGATCTAAAAGAAGATTATTCGATTACCCGCGAAGATGGATATACGGTTACTTTCTATACTTCTCCTCTTAACAGCTACAGAATTGAGGTTTCTTGTGAAAAGCAGAATATCAATTTGTCTAATGTGAAGAAGCCAAGTCTGATGACACCTGTATTCGGTGCTGACAGCATGTCTATTGATAAGGGACATTTGACAATCACAAATGGTTATGGATTCTTGCGAAATGCAAGCATGTGTGCCGATACACATCCTTCCTATACGCTCTATCTTGAGGATGAAGACGGTAAATTGTATTCATATGCAATTGATGCAAAAGCTAGTGTTTATGATTTCAAGTCGTGGTTAAAAAATTATCAATACGAGACTTCTATGTGCAGTTTTGATGCTGATATTGATCTGTCTCATCTTTCTTCAGGCAAGTATCGTTTGTTTTTGGAAATTAATACAGACGAATACAAAGATATCTTTGAATTATATCGAAATTGGCCTGACAAATTGAGTTCACAATTTGAAGGACGCACATATACTCTTAAAACGGAAAAAGCAAGGTCAAGATATATTCTGACCATAGAGTGAGGGAAAACAAGTTATGTCTTTGAAATTAAAATTAGGATTTAAGATAGCTCTGGCAGCGGTGCTGACAGCAGGAGCGGGCACAGGTGCATATGCTGTTTATACAGTCAACGCGTCTGATTCGATTGATGTACCGGATTTCAGCGGAAAGGCACAGCGCATTGTTGAAATCTGGGCTAAGAAGAATAACCTGGAAGATCAGGTGAAGTTTGAACAGGAGTACAGTGATGATGTCCTGAGTGATTGTGTAATCAGTCAGTCAGCCCGCAAAGTATCATCGGATGGCATTCTGACCTTTACCATTTCCCAGGGACCAGATCCGGATAAGGAAGTCGAACTTCCAGATTTTTCAGGCAAAAAGAAGGATGAAATCGAGGCATGGTTTGCGGATAACTACTTCTCCAATGTCACCTATACGTATACCAATGTGACGGATCAGGATCTTGAAGATGACATGTTTGTCAGCATGGATCCAACTGCCGGCACCAAAGCAAAGCGCTCTGATGCCATTACCGTTACACTTGCCACAACTGAAATTGTGGCACCGGATTTCTCATCCATGAGCAAAGACGAGATTCAGAAATGGGGCGATGAAAACGGCATTTCTATCACATTTACAGAACAGGAAAGTCAAATACTCAATGATGGCGATATTGTAAGCATTTCTGCCAAAGCTGGAGACAAACTGAAGAAGGGTGATACTGTCACTGTCACGATTGCAAAACATACAGACAGTACGGATACTGAAAAGAGTCAGGAAGAAGTCAGCAGACAGACTACAGATACCAATGCCAATGGAGGTACACGGGATCAAAATTATTCCAATTCTGACGTCACACAGCAAAGTAGCGAAAATTCTGAGACAGAAAATACCCAAAACAGCACACCTGAGAGTGAAACAAAAGATACACCGGTTCAGGCTTCCGGAGTTTGCTTGTCGGATGCTGCTGGTAAAGCGTTAGGCACTACTTATGTAGGTGATGCCGCATCTAATATTGGCGAGTATCTTGATACGTTGCGGCAGAATGGATGCAAGGTAACTGAAAATTATATCCAGTCTTCTAATAACAATAAGGGTTTTGCTGGTTATTCAACAAGTTCAGACAGATCAAGTGCGACAGTTAACATTTATCAAAACAATTAACCTTAGATCTGCTTCAAAGTAGAACTACACTGTTTCACACATTGTAAAATCTTCATTTCATCGCATTATATCTGAATTTTTGATCCATTGAATGCCATTAGTTCTATACTATATGTAGTTCTATTAAG
>NZ_JAZHUW010000019.1:0-43655 GCF_036453465.1 Lactimicrobium sp. | reverse complement strand
AATATTAATTTTCAACTGCCTTGAATAAGGGATAATTCACTACACAGAGAAAACGGCAAATCGTCAGTATTCACCTGATTATTTGCCGTTTTACTTCAAAACTTGAGATGTTAGCCCACAGAATTTTCGGATACAATCTATTTTCATGGCATAAGCGTTTTTTTTTGTATATATTGTGTGTTTTCCTCTGGAAATATGATAATTACAGTTCATAAAAACCGGGACACCTGTTCTGGCATTCCGGTATTTTGGTTTGCATTTTTCCTGGTTTGTGTTGTGTCAGTCTGCAAAGGCTGTTGCTGTATCCAGGGCAATCTCCATCATATCTGTGAAGCTGTTCTGTCTTTCTTCGGCTGTGAGGGCAACCGGCTTGAACAGATGGTCAGAGATGGAGAGGATGGACAGTGCTCTCTTGTGGTTGGCACATGCGGTCCAATACAGGCCTGCTGTTTCCATCTCAACGCACAGATGGCCGAAGTCTCTGAGCTTTTCATTCAGGCCCTGCTGCGGGTAATAGAAAAAGTCAGATGTATAGACTTTGCCGACTCTGGCATTGACGTTCTTTTCTCTGGCAACATTGACTGCCTTTTCCAGCATGTCAAAGTCTGCACAGGCAGCGAGCTGGCCGGGGATGCCATAGGCATTGCCATAGTTGGAGTTGGTGGAAGCTGCTTCGGCAATGACGACATCACGGGCATTGACGGACATATCCAGACCGCCGGCAGAACCGATGCGGATGATGGCTTCGACACCGAACTGGCTGTAGAGTTCCTGAGTATAGATACCGATGGAAGGAACACCCATGCCATGTCCCATGACAGAGATTCTCTTGCCTTTGTAAGTGCCGGTGAAGCCCAGCATGTTTCTGGTGTCATTGAACAAAACAACATCAGACATGTACTTGTCGGCGACTGCCTTGGCACGGAGCGGATCACCAGGCATCAATACGACCTTGGCAATTTCTGCCTTCTGAACAATACTTGCGGAAATAGATTCTTTGTTTGCCATTTTCATTCTCCTTTTATTTCTGGAACAGTTTTTTCAGATTCTCTTCAAACGGCGGATAGACAATGCCCCGCTCGGTCACAATCGCGGTTAACAGACTGTGGTCCGTGACATCAAAGGAAGGGTTGTAGCAGTCAACTTCCTTGAGGATCATCGGCTCCTTGTACCACATGGAGCGGATCTCATCCGGATCTCTTTGCTCGATATGGATGTCGCTGCCGGTCTTTGTATTGAAATCAATCGTGCTGGAAGGACCCAGTGTATAGAATGGGATGTGGTAATACTTTGCCAGGATGGCAACCCCGGAGGTGCCGATCTTGTTGGCAAAGTCACCATTGGCAGCGATGCGGTCACAGCCTACCATGACAGCCTGAATCTTGCCTTCCTTCATGACAAGGGAGGCCATGTTGTCACAGATGGAAGTAACAGGCACGCCGCTTTTTGCCAGCTCAAACGAGGTCAGTCTGGCTCCCTGCAGCAATGGTCTTGTTTCATCAGAATACACATGGATGTGCATGCCTTTTTCCTGGGCCATGTACATCGGAGCTGTGGCAGTGCCATAGCCAAGACATGCCAGATATCCGGCATTGCAATGGGTCAGAATGCCATCGCCATCCTTGATCAGGGTGACGCCATATTCGGCAATCTTCCGGTTCATCTCGAGGTTTTCAGCATCGATGCGCTTTGCCTCTTTGATCAAAGTGCGGGCAATCTCATGGCAGTCATTTTCCTGACACTTTTCAGCTTTATGCATCTGCCGGTTCAATGCCCATGACAGATTGACTGCGGTCGGTCTTGCCGAGTTGAGATAGTCTGCCTGTTTCTGCAGCATTTCCAAAAACTCTTTGCGCGGCAGATCTGCGATCTGCCCAGCCAGTACAGCCAGGGCATAGCCGGCAAAGACACCAATGGCCGGGGCACCTCTTACCTGCAGCAGCTTGATTGCATTCCACATGCTTTCTGCATCATCCAGGCTCAGATACTCCTCATGATTGGGCAGTTTGGTCTGATCCAGGATAATGACACTTTTTTCATCATCCGCCAGACGGATGACATCCAGTCTTTCCTGCATATCGTTATTCCTCTCTGTTCTGCTTTCCATATTTGTTCACGGCAAAATCACGCATCCAGTCCACCTTGTCCTGCGGAATGATGCATGGCTTGCCAATCGTCAGTGCTTTGTAATAAATCTCTGCACTTGTCTCCAGTACTTCTGCCACTTTAAAGCATTCCTTGAGATCCTTACCCACGCAGACGGCTCCGTGGTTGGCTAAAAGTACCGCCTGGCCTTTGCCAAGTGCTTTGGCACAGTTATCGGCCAGCTCTTTGGATCCCGGCAGGGCATACTCTGCGCATCTGACTTCCTGGCCGATGGCCTGGGCCAGCTCATCGGTCACAACCGGAATGGACTGTTGCAGCACACCAAAGACAGTGGAGCTGATCGGGTGGGTATGCAGGATCGCATTGACATCTTTGCGCCCGGCATAGATTTTTGCATGCAGCCCTGCTTCGACTGAAGGCACCCGGCGGCCCTGATATACACTACCATCCGGGTTTAATGCGACGATATCTTCCGGCACCAGTTTGTTATACGGCATGCCGGAAGGGGTGATGTAAAGCAGTCCTGTTTCAGGATCACGCATGGAAATATTGCCCCATGTTTCAATGGTCAGATGGCGGCTTTCCATGGCGATGCCTGCTTCCAGGATCAGATCAATGATCTTTGTGTTCAGTGTATTTGTGCTCATAGCTTTCATTGTAGAAGGGGCGGGAAGAAAATTCAATCAATGACTGGAAAAGTAAAATCAGCGAAAAAGTTTTCAAGAGATAGAAATTTTTACATTCTGTGTTGACATTGTTTTGATCTGCAGTAAACTGAAATCACAAACCAGTGATTGGGAGATCAAACATACGAAGCGGTCAACAGAGAGCCGGGAGGATGGAAACCGGTGATGTCAGCGGTATGCAAATGGACCCATGAGGGACTGATGAAAGCTTATGTGAGTACTCAGTACGCAGTGTCAGCGTTACAGGACAGGAAATGTGATTGCATTTTCGTTAAGAGTGGATTATTTCATCAGGAAATAGTCATGTAAGGTGGTACCGCAGATGATAACGTCTGTCCTTCATTGGACAGACGTTTTTTGTTTAACAGGTATCCGGAAATGCAGAGAAGAAAGAGGAGGAAAAAATCACATGAAAAAGTTTGGATCAATGGTTCTCAGTGCCGTTCTGGCGGCTTCTCTGGCAGGATGCGGTGCATCCGGCACAGCATCTGCTTCATCATCTTCTGCTTCGGGTACTTCATCTTCTGGCAAGGTGTACAAGGTAGCGATTGTCAAACAGCTGCAGCACGCATCTCTGGATGAGATTGCCAATGCCATTACGAGTGAGCTGGATGCCATTGCCAAAAAGGAAGGCATTACGATTGACTATGGCGATGTGTATGATGGCCAGAATGATCAGTCGCAGTTAACAACAATTGGTTCTCAGGTTGTCAATGATGATGTGGACTGCATCATCCCGATTGCCACCCTGGCTGCCCAGACGATGGCTGCTGCTGCCCAGGATTCCGGCACACCGGTTGTCTTTGCCGCAATCTCGGATCCGGAAAGTGCAGATCTGACCGGCTTTGACAATGTGACCGGCACAAGTGATGCTTTGGATACGGACCGCATCCTGGATATGATGCTGGCCCAGAATCCGGATGTCAAAACCGTAGGCCTGCTGTATTCCACCAGTGAAACAAACAGCCAGAAGCCGATTGCAGATGCCAAGGCATATCTGGATAAAAAGGGTATCTCTTATGTGGAAGCAACCGGCAATACAACCGATGAAATCCAGACCGCTGTTTCCAATCTTGTTTCCCAGAAGGTAGATGCGGTATTTACACCAACTGACAACGTTGTTGCAAGTGCAGAACTCTCCATTGCCGATACACTGGCAGAGGCTAAGATTCCTCACTATGTCGGTGCTGACTCCTTTGTCAGAAACGGTGCCTTCGCTACCTGTGGTGTCAACTATACAGATCTTGGCAAAAAGACAGCTGATCTTGCTTATCAGGTCATGAGCCAGGGCTTTGATTCTCTGACAGATGATACGATCGATGGTGCCGAGAAGGTTGACAACTACTATGTGATCAAGGGTACGATTGTAACAGTTAACTCTGAGACAGCTGAAAAGGGCGGCTTTGATGACAGTTCCTTCAGCCAGTTCGGTGATGTGACAGAAGTAACAACGACAGAGGAATAAGGAGTTAAAAAGTTAGATACAAGCAAGAAAAAATGTATGATTCCGTGCTCCCGCCATGGCGGGAGCTTATGTGTGTAAAGAAGGTGGATTATGGTATACATAGCACAGACGGCGCTGGAGCTTGGTACGATCTATGCGCTTGTTTCACTGGCATTGTTCTTAAGTTTTCGGATTCTGAACATTGCCGATCTGACCACGGATGGCTGCTTTGTATTAGGAGCAGCTGTCTCAGTATCGATTGCGGCCAAGGGGCATCCCTGCATTGGTGTTGTGATGGGAATGTTAGCCGGAGGGTGTGCCGGCTTTGTGACGGCCTTTCTGCATACCCGCATGGGTGTACCGGATATTCTGGCCGGCATCATCACCAACACCGGGCTGTATACCATCAACCTGATGGCCATGGGCTGGAGCTCCAATATCTCCCTGCTCAAGAAAGAGACAATCTTTTCCTTATTTAAAAAGACAGGCATCGGCGGTTCCTGGTATCCATTGATTCTTTCCGGTATCATTGTTGCTTTGTGCATGATATTGATGCGGCTGTTCTTAAACACACGGTTAGGTCTTTCGATCCGGGCAACCGGTGATAACAAGGACATGGTCGCTGCTTCTTCTATTGACAGCCGCTATACGATTACGGTCGGTCTGGTTGTGGCAAACATGATGACCGGTCTTTCCGGGGCACTGGCCGGACAGTTTCAGCGGGCCGCTGATGTCAACTCCGGCAACAGTATTGTTGTCATCGGCCTGGCCTGTCTGATCATTGGTGAAACCGTGATCCATGGTCAGAAGTCTTTGACCAGGAATATCATTGCCGTGCTGGTCGGCAATATCATCTATCGTTTTATCTATGCCATCATTCTGCGCACCGGTCTGATTCCGGTGGAATCATTGAAACTGATGACGGCCATCATCGTGGCTATTGCCATCGGTGCGCCGACTGTCAAAGAAGCATTTGCCTATCGGGCAAAGGCACACCGGGAGGGTTGATCTATGCTGGAGCTGGAACATGTCAGTAAGACATTTGCACCGGGAACGGTGAATGAGAAAAAGGCACTTGTGGATGTCAGCCTGAAGATCAATGACGGTGACTTTGTGACCGTGCTTGGCTCCAATGGGGCCGGCAAGTCCACCCTGTTTCAGGCTATTTCCGGCACGTACAGGATTGATTCAGGAAAGATCATGCTCGATGGCAAAAACATTGCCTATGTACCGGAGTACAAGCGGGCCAGGTATATCGGCCGGCTGTTTCAGGATCCTTTAAAGGGAACCGCCCCGCACATGACGATTGAAGAAAATCTTGCCCTTGCTTATCTGCGGGCGGGGACGCATACCAATCCGTTCTCCCATATTTCCAAGGATGATCGTGAGAAGTTCCGGGAAGCACTGAAGAAGCTGGATATGGGTCTGGAAGACCGCATGAATGTGCCGGTTGGCACGTTGTCAGGCGGGCAGCGGCAGGCTTTGACCTTACTGATGGCTACGATTGTGCCGCCCAAGCTGTTACTGCTGGATGAGCATACGGCTGCTCTGGATCCGGCTGCGGCGGAAAAGATCATGGCATTGACCAATGCCATTGTGAAAAAGAATCATACGACATGCCTGATGGTAACCCATAACATGCACCAGGCATTGACAACCGGCAACCGGATTCTGATGATGAAGGATGGCCGCATTGTCTCGGATATTCATGATAAATCCAATCTTACCGTGGAGGATCTGCTGGCCAAGTTCCATCAGGATGCCGGGGAAGATCTGGACAATGACAGGATTCTTTTGTCGTAAGCGAGTACAATGTTGTACCGGGAGGCAGTATGGCAAAAGAAGCGAAAACAAATGCAATGCGGCTGCTTGACAGTGAACATGTCAATTATGTCCTGCATACGTATGATACGTCGGACGGCCACATCGACGGTCTTGCCGTGGCTAAAAAGTGCGGTGAGGATCCCGAACAGGTGTTCAAGACCCTGGTGACCCAGGGTAATGATAAGAACTTTTATGTCTTTGTGGTGCCGGTGGAAAACGAGCTGGATCTGAAGGCATGTGCGCGCAGTGTCGGTGTCAAAAGTGTGGAGATGATCCATGTCAAGGATCTGTTGAAGACAACGGGTTATATCCGGGGCGGCTGTTCACCGATCGGCATGAAGAAAAAATACACAACCGTCTATGATGAGACGATTGTGCTGTTTGATACGGTGCTTGTATCGGGTGGCAGGATCGGCACGCAGGTTGAGATTGCCCCGGCTGATCTGATCCGGATTACCGATGGCATCACCGCGGATATCAGCCGCGCTTAAGATCGTTGATGATCAGACGGATGAGATAGGCGATGAAGATGCCGGTGATGTAGCCGGCCATATCGATGCATACATCCCGGATACAGCCATAGCGGCCTGGGACAAAATGCTGAATGGATTCGTCAATCATGCTGGAAGCTGGCCAGAGTACCCACTTTGGCCAGCTTTTGTGGTTGAATCTGCCGGCGGGATAAACTAACAGTGCCAGCACAAAGTATTCTGAGAAATGGGCCAGTTTGCGCACATAGAAATGCAGGGTATCAAAGGGGACTATGAAACCGGTTTTTTCTACCCATGGCAGAATGGCCAGAGTGATGGTTTTGGATAAAGAGCCTGAGGCAGTGCCTGTCTCCATGGAGTTATGCCATACCAGAAACAGGTAGATGCCGACAATGATCCACATCCACCTGTAATCTTTTGTCTTGTCTGCTTTTGTTTTCATCCCTGCCATGATATCAGAGTCTTTGTCATCATGCTATAATGGAAGCCATGGCAAAAAAGATCAATGAAATTGTCAGAATTCTTCTGGGCACTTTTCTGCTTGCCCTGTCGGTGGAGGAGTTCATTCTTCCTTTCAGTATTCTTTCCGGCGGTGTGGCAGGCATTGCGGTTGCCCTGGAGCCATTCTTCCATCTGGATGAGACAATCTTCGCCAATGTTCTGACCCTGGCTTTTTTGATCCTGGGACGGTTCACATTGGGCAGAAAGTTCATTCTGGATTCGGTGCTGTCATCCATCAGCTATCCGGTCTTTACAACGATTCTTGCCCACTTCGTGGTGCCGCTGGATATCTCTCCGGCCATTGCCTCACTGTATGCAGGACTTTTAGGCGGCATTGGTGTCGGCATTGTCATGAGCACGGGTGCTTCTACCGGCGGCGTGGATATTCCCACGATGATTCTGGCCAAGGTGTTTCATCAGAAGATCGGTACGATGGCAATGATTCTGGATGGCTGTACGGTACTGCTGGGTGTGATTGCCTATGATCTTTCGGCGGCTTTGATCGGATTGTTGTCGGTGTTTGCGTCTTCGTTTGCGATCAACCGGGTTCTCTATGCCGGCCAGAACAGTTCCAAGAGCGTGCAGATTATTTCAGATCAGTGGCAGACGATCAATGCGCGCATCCGCAGTGAGCTGGAGCGCGGGGCGACGATCCTGCAGGCCCAGGGTGGATATTCGGGAAAAGAGCGGCCGGTGCTGTTATGTGTTGTGTCGCAGCGGCAGTACAGCCGTCTGCTGCAGATTGTGCATGAGGTGGATAAGCGCGCCTTTATCATAACGACAGATGCGAGTGATATGCACGGAGAAGGCTTTACATTCCCATCTCCTTCCGCCAGAATGTAGCTGTTATGGTAGAATACCTAAGCATCACCGGAGGTTTGTATGATTGAGTGTTCACATGTATATAAAAGATATAAAAACGGCACCAATGCCCTGTATGATATCAATCTCTCCATTGCCCAGGGAGAGTTCATCTATGTCATTGGTCCGACTGGATCAGGAAAATCGACATTGATCCGTATCCTGGATGGTGAGATTGTGCCGACCAAGGGTACAGTCAAGGTTGTCGGCATTGATGTCGGCCATCTGAAGAACCGTCAGGTGCCGATTTACCGCCGTAATATCGGCGTTGTGTTCCAAGATTACAAGCTGCTGCCGCAGAAGACGGTGGCAGAGAATGTTGCCTATGCGCTTGAGGTCATCAATCTGAAAAAGAAGATGATTAAAAAAAGAGTGGCAGAGGTATTGGAAGTGGTTGGTTTAAGTGAGAAGGCCAATGCGTTTCCGCGTGAGCTTTCCGGCGGCCAGCAGCAGCGTGTTGCCATTGCCCGTGCGATTGCCAACCGTCCGAAAGTACTGATCGCAGATGAGCCGACCGGCAATCTGGATCCGGCCAAGAGTGAAGAGATCATGGAGCTGCTTGAGAAGATTCATGAGGAATATGGCACAACGGTGATGATGGTGACCCATGATCTGACGATTGTGAACAAGTACAGAAGACGTACGGTTGTTCTGGAACATGGCCATATTGTGGCCGATCTTGCGGAAGGAGGCTATGTCCAGCATGATCAGTAGACCGATTAAAGAAGGTGTCCGCGGTGTAGGCAGACACTGGGCAATGGCGCTGTCCAGCTCCATTGCGGTTACCATTACTTTGATTATTATTTCCCTGTTTATGCTGTTCATGGTCAATGTGCGCCAGTTTACGACCAATGTGGAACAGGGCATGGAAATCTCGGTCATGATTGACTGGGACCATGAATCCCAGGCTGATGAGGATGCTCTCAAGAGCCAGATTGAGGCTTTAGATGGCATCAAGTCGGTGCGCTTTTCTTCCAAGGATGAAGAGCTGCAGTATTATATTGATCAGTTTGATGATGAAGAGACAAAGAAGGCTGTTGAATCCCTTGTTTCGGATAACCCGATGCATGATGCCTTCTATGTGGAAGTGATGGATGGTGATGATATTGCCACCACTGCAGATAAGATCAAAGCGATGGATGGTGTTGCCAGTGTCAACTATGGCGGTTCTTCCACCATGAACATGGTTTCGGCCATGAATACGGTCCGCAAGGGCGGTACGATTCTGGTTGTGGCTTTGACCGTTCTGGCGATCTTCCTGATTCAGAATACGATCAAGCTGACCATCTATGCCCGTCAGGATGAGATCACGATTGAGCGCAATGTCGGTGCAACCAATCGTTTCATTCGTTCTCCGTTTGTGGTCGAAGGCATCATCATTGGTGCCATCGGTGCTCTGATTCCGATTGCTTTGACAATCTGGGGATACCGCTATGCATGGAAGCTGACCGGCGGCTATCTGATCTCGAATATGTTCCATCTGGTTCCGCCGATGCCATTTACGCTGTACCTGTCCGTGGTGCTGCTTGTCATTGGCATTCTGGTTGGTCTGATCGGCTCCTATCTGTCCGTGACGCGCTATTTGAAATGGAAACGATAAGACCCGGTACATCCGGGTTTTTTCGGATATGAGGAAATTGCATGAGTGAAAATCAGGATAACAAAGATATAGAGGAAAAAAAGGCAGAAAGTACACCGGTGGATGCTGGGAAGAAGGAGCAGGATGATCTGGTTGTGACAATTCCTTTGAAGCGGCATCTGTGGCCGGATGAAGCTGCTTTAAAGAAAGAAAAGAAGAAGACAAAGAAGTTAAAGAAGCTCTGCATTATCTTGAGCGTGGTATTTCTTGCGGGCGGCTGGCTGGGCGGCTCCTTACTGCCTTTACCCAAGACGGTAAGCCTGCGCTATATGATCCAGAGTGCCTTCCATCTTTCTTCTAAAAATAAGGTAGATGAAGTGCGGGATATCATGGAGAACTCCTGGTATTTTGGCAAGGATATCTCGGATCTGGATGATCGGTTAACCGATCAGGCCATCAAGGGCATGACAGATAATGATGAGGATACCCACACGGAATACATGTCCAAGGAAGAAGAGGCTGACTTTGTGCAGTCCATCAACCGCAACTATGTCGGCATTGGTGCCCAGTTCATCATGTACTCTTCCCAGGCCATGGTTACCAAGGTGTTCAATGGCTCCCCGGCGGAACAGGCGGGCTTACAGGCTGGCGATATCATTGTCTCGGTGGATGGCAAAAGTATGACAGGTTCAGACAGTTCCACGATCAAGGAAGCTATTCAGGGAGAAGAAGGCAGTCAGGTTGTGCTTGGCATTGTCCGGGATGGACAGAGCCAGGATATTACGATCACCCGCGGAGCTGTATCCGCTACTGCCTATGCAAAGATGCTGGATGACAGTACGCTGTATCTGCAGCTGTATCAGTTTGGTGATTCGACGGCGCAGGATGTCAAGAGTGATCTGGATGCTTTGATTGGCGATAAAGACAATGTGTCAATGATTCTGGATCTGCGCGGCAATGGCGGCGGCTATCTGAACTCTGTGCAGGCACTGGCATCGTTCTTCCTGGATGAGGGAGATGTCATCATGCAGCAGGAATTCACTGATGGCAGTTCCACTTCCATTACGGCTGACAAGGGTAAGTATGGTCAGATCCATAACATTGTGATTCTGGTGGACAGCGGCACGGCATCAGCTGCGGAAGTATGCACGCTTGCTTTGAAGCAGAACCGTGATGATGTAACCATCATTGGCAAGACAACCTATGGCAAGGGCACGGTGCAGACAACCACAGAGTTCTCCGATGGTTCTGCTTTGAAGTATACCAACAGCCGCTGGCTGTCTCCCAATGGCACCTGGATCAACGGGGTTGGCATCACACCGGATCAGGATGTGGATCTGGATGAAGCTTTGACCATGACCTATCCATCCATGAATGATGGTGACAGCTATGGCGTGGATTCTGTCTCAGATGTTGTCAAGGCAGTACAGAAAGTGCTTGTGTACTTTGGCTATGATCCTGGCCGTACCGATGGCTATTTCTCTGCGGATACACTGACGGCATGGCATGCTTTTGAAAAGGATCATAACATGGCACAAAGTGATGTCATTGACTACACGGGCTATATGAATACCCTGTCTGAAGTAACCTATGACTGGGCGACAAGCACGGCCCATGACACGCAGCTGGCTGCGGCAAAGGAGGCACTGCATGGATAATTCCCATCATTTTGAGCTTGTTTCACCATTCAAGCCGACCGGGGATCAGCCCGAGGCCATTGATGCATTGTGTGAGGGTTTGAAAGAAGGCAAGATGGAGCAGGTGTTGGAAGGTGCCACCGGTACCGGCAAGACCTTCACAATGGCCAATATCATTGAACGTATGGACAGGCCTACCCTTGTGTTTTCCCATAACAAGACCCTGGCAGGACAACTGTATGGTGAGTTCAAGGAACTGTTTCCCCATAACCGGGTGGAATTCTTTGTTTCAAACTTTGATTACTATCAGCCGGAAGCGTATATGCCTAAGACCGATATGTATATTGAAAAGACAGCTTCGGTCAATGATGAGCTGGATATGTTCCGTGAGTCTGCTCTGAATTCGCTGTTAGAGAGACACGATACGATTGTGGTGGCATCGGTTGCCTGCATCTATGCGGCATCTGATCCTAAGCAGTACAAGGACATGTTTATGACCATCCGGGTAGGGGAGTCTTATCCGCGTGATGCATTGCTGCGCAAGCTGGTGGAGCTGCAGTATACCCGCAATGATGTAGAGCAGGCCAGAGGTACGATGCGGGTACGCGGGGATACGATTGATCTGACTCCTTCATGGACAGATCAGTTCTGCATCCGCATTGAGATGTTCGGGGATGAGATTGACCGCATTACCGAGATTGATCCTTTGACCGGCCATATCCAGAAAGCCTATTCCTTCTATAATATCTTCCCGGCCAGCGGCTATGCCCGTTCCAAGGCACAGATGTTACGGGCCTGTGATGAGATTGAAGAGGAACTGGAAGAACGCCTGAAATACTTTGATGCAAAAGGAAAGATGCTGGAGAAGGAGCGTCTGGAACAGCGCACCCGGTTTGATCTGGAAGCACTGCGGGAGAATGGATACTGCTCAGGCATTGAGAACTATTCGATGCATATCGATGGCAGAAAGCCGGGTCAGAGACCATGGAACCTGTTTGATTACTTTCCGGATGACTATATGATGTTTGTGGATGAGAGCCATGTGTCCCTGCCGCAGATCCGCGGCATGTACAATGGTGACCGCCAGCGCAAGGAAACACTTGTGGAATATGGATTCCGGCTGCCCAGTGCTCTGGAAAACAGGCCGATGCGCTTTGATGAGTTTGAAAAGATCCGTCCCCAGGTTATTTACTGCTCGGCTACCCCGGGTGATTATGAGCTTGCTGAGACGAACAATCAGGTTGTTGAGCAGATTATCCGCCCGACTGGTCTTCTGGATCCTAAGATTTCTGTACGGCCAACCCATGGGCAGGTGGATGATATCTGCCTGGAACTGGACAAGCGCATCCAGCGCAATGAGCGTGTTCTGATCACCACATTGACAGTGCGCATGGCAGAGGATCTGACATCCTATCTCAAAGAGCGCAACTATAAGGTTGCCTATCTGCACCATGAGACAAAGACATTGGAGCGTACCGAGACCATCCGGCAATTGCGGCTTGGCAAGATTGATGTGGTTGTCGGCATCAACCTGCTGCGTGAAGGTCTGGATATCCCGGAGGTTTCGCTTGTGTGCATCCTGGATGCGGACAAGGAAGGCTTCCTGCGTTCGAAGCGTTCTTTGATCCAGACGATTGGACGTGCGGCCCGCAATGAAAACGGCGAAGTGATCATGTATGCGGATGTGGTGACGGAATCGATGTCGGAAGCCATCAATGAGACCAACCGGCGCCGTTCCATTCAGGAAGCGTACAACAAGGCCCATGGCATTGTGCCTCATACCGTCAAAAAGCCGATCAGTGAGGCTATCCGCGGTGTGGAGACCAAGGAGATGGCGAACAAGTATCTGTCTCATCATGCCAAGGTGAGCAAGAAGGACCGCAAGACGATGATTGCGGATCTTCAGAAAGAGATGAAGGAGGCTGCCAGGTCGCTTGATTTTGAGCGGGCAGCCGAGCTTCGTGATATGCTGTTTGAGATAAAAGCAGAGGAGTGAGAAGTGAGGATGGATTACGATAAGATTATCTGCGGCAAGGCAAAGAATATGCGGCCCAGCGGCATCCGCAAGTTCTTTGATCTGGCTGCGGACATGCCGGACTGTATGTCTCTTGGGGTCGGTGAGCCTGATTTCCCAACCCCATGGGGGATCCGGGCAGCTGCCATTGACTCTCTGGAGGCGGGCCATACCAAGTACACGTCCAATGCCGGTTTGAAAGAGCTGCGGGAAGGATTGAGCCAGTGGCTGGCATCACACTATGACCTGCATTACCCGGCTGAGGATTTTCTGATTACGGTTGGTGGATCGGAGGCCATTGACCTGGCGATCCGGGCATTGGTTGCCCCGGGGGATGAGGTGATCATTCCGGAACCGTGCTATGTGTCCTATGAGCCGATTACCACATTGACAGGCGGCGTACCGGTGCACATTCAGACAACCGTAGAAAATTCGTTTCGGGTAAGTGCTGAGCAGATCAAGGCAGCGCTGACACCGCGCACCAAGCTGCTGGTGCTGTCCTATCCGAATAATCCAACCGGTGCAGTGCTGCGCCATGAGGATCTGGTGGCAATTGCGGATGTATTGAAGGATACGGATGTGATTGTGCTGGCCGATGAGATTTATTCGGAGCTGACCTATGGGACAAAGCATGAGTCGATTGCTCATATTCCGGGCATGCAGGAAAGAACGATCTATGTCAATGGTTTCTCCAAGACCTGGAGTATGACTGGATGGAGACTGGGATATGCCTGCGGGCCGAAACCATTGATCAGTGTGATGACCAAGATTCATCAGTCATGCATCATGTGTGCGCCGACCACTTCACAGAATGCGGCTTTGACAGCTTTGTTTGACTGTGATGATGAAGTGCAGGCCATGCACAATGAATATGACCGGCGCCGTCAGTACTGTGTGCGCAAACTGAATGAGATGGGTCTGAAGACGTTTGAGCCGGAAGGTGCCTTCTATGTATTCCCGGATATTTCTTCCTCCGGCATGAGTTCAGAGGAATTCTGTGAGAAACTGCTGAAGGAACAGAAGGTAGCGATTATTCCGGGTACAGCATTTGGTGCATGCGGTGAGGGATATGCACGTATCTCGTATGCATACAGCCTGCGCCATCTGCAGGAGGCAATGAAGCGCATTGCCAGCTTTTTAGAAGATCACAGGAAAGAGAGGACAAACTGATGGATACATTACAGCTGCTGCATTGTCTTGAGAATGATCCGGCTGCTTCGCTGACGGATCTGGCCGATATTCTCAATGAGAAACCAGAGGATGTTGCCAGTGAAAAGGCACGCCTGGAGAAGGAAAAGGTGATCTGCGGGTATCATACGGTCATCAACTGGGACAAGACAGATGAGGAAAGGACCGAAGCTATCATTGAGGTGGCTGCCAAGCCGGAGCGGGGCAGGGGCTATGACCGCATTGCCGAGAAGATTGCCCGTCTGCCGGAAGTGACAGATTTGTATCTTGTTTCAGGCAAGAGTGAATTTCTGGTCATGGTTACCAACCGGACGATGCGCCAGGTCGCAGAATTTGTCGGGCAGAGACTGGCACCGATCGATGGCGTACAGTCGACCGTGACATGTTTCCTGCTGAAGAAGTACAAGGTGGATGGCATTGCCATGGAGTTTGAAGAAGAGGGCGACGACCGCATTCAGATCTCCTGAAAAAACAGTGGACATGCCCACGCTTGAATGGTAATATATTCCGGCGAGTGGGTTTTCCGCTCCTTGCCAGAAATGGCCGTTTAGTCCAGAAGGAGGTGTACACAATGAAAAAGTATGAAGTCATGTACATCATCAATGCATCTGTAGAGGAAGACAAGAGATCTGCACTGATCGCTGATCTGAACAAGATCATCACAAATCAGGGCGGCAAGGTCAACAAGACAGATGAGTGGGGCATGCGCGATTTCGCATACCGTATTGATGATATGACAAAGGGTTACTATGTCGTTTCCGCTTTTGAAGCTGACAATGCCTGCGTGAAAGAATTTGACCGTCTGATGCGCATTAACCCGAATGTCGTTCGTTACCTGATCACACGCGACATTGCCGCGGAGGCCAAGTAATGATTAACCGGGTGGTTCTGGTTGGCAGACTGACCAAAGATGTGGAAGTCCGCAAGACAACGTCCGGTCTTTCCGTTGCCCAGTTTACGGTAGCGGTTGACAGACGGATGTCCCGCGACAACAATGGCCAGCAGAGTGCAGACTTTATTTCGTGCGTTGCATGGCGCCAGAGCGCTGATTTCCTTGGCTCTTATGCCAGAAAAGGAAATCTGATTGGCGTTGAGGGCCGCATTCAGACCAGAAACTATGATGACAAGGATGGCAAGAAGGTCTATGTGACCGAAGTTGTCTGTGACAATGTGCAGCTGCTGGAGAGCAGGAAGAGCCGTGAGGCTGCCGGTTCCTACCAGCAGAACAGTGCTCCGTCTTATGGAGGCTATAACAACAGCTATAGCAATAATGCACAGCCGTCCTACAATGAGCCGGCAAAGCAGAATGATTCTGCCGCCGGTGATGATTTCAAGAACGGGGATTCACTGGTGATTTCCAGTGATGATCTGCCATTCTAAAGGAGAAAGCATAATGGCATTCAGAAAGCAGAGAATGGGCCGCAGAAAGGTATGTTATTTCACAAAGAATAACATCAAGTATATTGATTACAAGGATGTTGAGCTCCTGAAGAGATTCATCTCTTCCAACGGCAAGATTACACCGCGCCGTGTAACAGGAACCCGCGCCAAGTATCAGCGCCAGCTGGCTGTCGCAATCAAGCGTGCACGTCAGATGGCCCTGCTGCCTTACGTAGAGGACTAATGATTTGAAAAGCCTTGAGAAATCAAGGTTTTTTGTTTTCTGAAGAAGGAGAAGACATATGGCAGGACTTGGTACTTTGATCAATGCTTTGGCCATCATTGCCGGCGGTATCATCGGCATGGTGTTTGGCAAAAAGATACCGGAACGGATGCAGGAAACACTGCTGAAGGCCAATGGGGTGGCAGTACTTTTCATTGGTATCGGCGGTGTCATGAGCAAGATGCTCACCATCAAAGATGGAGCAGTGGATACCCAGGGAACCATGATGATGATGATCGGTTCTCTTGCCATTGGGACAGTTGTGGGAGAACTGCTGGATCTGGATGGCTGGATGCACCGGTTTGGCGTCTATCTGCAGAATAAGACCGGCAATGGCTCTGACAGCCATTTCATTGAGGGTTTTGTCAGTGCTTCTTTGACCGTATGCATTGGTGCCATGGCCATTGTCGGTGCCATTGCGGATGGCATCGATGGCAATCATTCGGTGCTGTTTGCCAAAGCTGTTCTGGACCTGATCATTGTCATGGTCATGTCGGCTTCCCTTGGCAAAGGGTGCCTGTTCTCCTTTATTCCGGTTGTGATCTTACAGGGCAGTGTGACCCTGCTGGCAAAGCTGATTGCACCTCTCATTACCACTGCAGCCCTGGCGAATATCTCCTATGTTGGCTCGGTGTTGATCTTCTGCGTTGGCCTGAATCTTGTTTTTGACAGCAAAATCCGGGTCGCAAATCTTTTGCCGGCGATCCTTGTGGCGGCATTGTGGCCGTAATGCGCATTGATGTAAGGGCTTCTATTCAGCCGTGCTATAATAACTGACAGCCAGAGGGATAATGAATCCTGGCTTCTGGAATTGAATCAATATGAATCATAACGTTAGAAAACTGACAGACGGCGCCATGATGACAGCCATCCTTGGCGTACTTATTCTCATTGACCGCTGGACCGGCGGCTTCTTTGAAGGCACGGCAGTCTTTCTGCTGCCTCTGCCGATGGTATTCTACAGTGCCCGTTATGGCATGAAAGACAGCTGGGCAGTCCTGGCCGCCATCTGCATTCTCTGCATTGTGCTGGGATCACCGCAGGCACTGTTTTACATGGCTTCGGAATCCTTCATTGGCATGGTCTATGGCGATGGCATCAAACGAGGCACAAGCACCAGCCGGCTGCTGATCCGGACAATGGCATTAGGCGCCATCGCAGACACCTTATCCATGGTTGTGTTTTCATCCTTCTTCGGCTATGACATGGCTGGTTCCCTTACTGAGATCAAAGATGTCTTCAACCAGTTTTCCAGCCAGATGGGCGTTTCCTTTGACGGCATCATGAACATTGACAGCCTGGCCACCGAGATCTTTGTGCTTGCGGCGGTATTGTCCGGCATGCTGGAAGGCTTTGTGACCCACATGCTTTCCAGAATCATGTTAAAACGAATGCGCTATCCGCTGCCGCCATCCACACCGCTGCGTGATTACTATCCGCCCAAGTGGACTGGCTATGTGGCACTTGTTGGTGTACTGGCATATTTCTATGCCATGCGCAGTACGGGAATGAACAATACCGTACAGGCCATGTGCATCGGCCTTGGCTTAGCCGGGTATTACTATCTGAATCTGTTTGCCATCATTGGCTTAACCGTATGGGCAAGATCACGCAATCCCCGTATTTCCAGATGGATTGTTTTACCAATCTTTCTTCTGGTGATGATGATGGGCATGCTGGGGGCTGTGTTTGGCTTTGTCTATGTATCGACGGATATGCATCAGAGCATGCTGGCGGGGAGGAATAACGCATGAGGGATAAACTGCTGCAGCTGAAGCGGATGATGGCCATCGTGCTGGCCATTCAGGCAGGCATCCTGCTGCTGTTTGCCTTACTGTTAAAAGAAAATGTGCTGGGGGCACTGATTATCCTGATTCTGGAATGTGCCTTCATCTATTATGTCTTTGACCGCTTTGAAGATATCTATGAAGAACAGTCTTCCGGTGTGCGCTCCATCCTTGGCTCCAGTTCCCAGGAAGCTTTTCTGACCGGCGGCATGGGTCTGGTCATTTATGATGACCAGTACCGGATTACCTGGATGAGTGATCTTTTCCAGCAGCGCGGCATTGACCGGGTAGGAGACAGACTGACGGCATGGGTGCCGGAAGTTGGAAATCTTCTTTCCGGGGATCAGGATACATGCACGGTTGTGCTGGATCAGCGGGTGTATGAGATCCGGCGCAAGGAAGATGCACCGATCATGTTCTTCCGTGATATTACGGATCTGACAACATATAAGACACGGTGTGAGCAGGAACAGGTTGTCATTGGCATGGCCTGCTTTGACAACTATGATGAAAGCATTCAGTTTGCGGATGAAGCCGAGGCAGCCAACATCAATGTAGCAGTACGCACACCACTGATGGAATACTGCCAGAGCCATGGCATTCTGATGAAGCGGATTACCAACAGCCGCTATCTGCTTGTGTTAAATGAGAAGATCTTCCAGGAAGTAGCCGGCGATCATTTCAGCGTGCTTGCCAAAGTGCGCAGGGCCGCTCAGAAACAGGAAGTTTCCATTACCTTGTCCATGGCCTTTGCCCGTGGGACAGGTGATTTTGAAGAGCTGGACAACATGACCTCCACATTGATGGATCTGGCCCAGACAAGAGGCGGCGATCAGGTCGCCGTACAGTCCAGCGGCGGGGAAGTGAAGTATTATGGCGGCTCCAGTGAGGCCGCTGAGAAGCGCAGCCGTGTACGGGTGCGTGTTATGAGCAATACCCTGCGCGGATTGATCATGAATGCGTCCAATGTCATCATTGCCTGCCACAAGAATGCGGACTTTGACTGCATGGGAAGTGCGCTGGCATTAAGCCGCATGGTGCAGGCTTTGCGCAAACCGGTATGCATCATTGCCAAAACCGGCGGCATTGAGGAAAAGCTTGGGGCAGCCATGATGGCGCATAAGAAGGAACTGAGTGAGGAAGTCAGCTTTGTGACGGAGTCAGAAGCACTGAACCAGCTGCGCAGCGATACATTGGTGATCATGACCGATCATCACAACGTATCCCAATCCAATGGTGCCAAGGTAGAGGCTGCGGCCAAAAAGGTTGTGGTCATTGACCACCACCGCCGTTCTACTGACATGGGTGTCAAGCCGGTGCTTGTTTATATTGAAGCCGGTGCTTCCAGTGCCAGTGAGCTGGTGACGGAGATGATTCCGTATGTGTCTACCAAGACGGATCTGTCCGAGCTGGATGCGACATTCATGTTAACAGGCATGACGATTGATACCGATCACTGGCATGTGCGGACCGGATCAAGAACTTTCGATGCCGCCAGTGCACTGCGCAAATATGGTGCGGATCCCCAGCTTGCCAATGAATGGCTCAAAGATACCTACAGTGAGTTTGCTTTGAAGAGCAGTGTGATTGCCTGTGCAAAGCAGTATGAACCGGGTATCCTGATTGCAGCATATGATGGTCAGGAAGTGACCCGTTCATTGATGAGCCAGGCGGCCGATTCCCTGATGGAGATTCAGGGTGTGCAGGCAGCGTTTGTGATTGCGGATGATGATCATGGTGAAACATGTATTTCTGCCCGCAGCAATGGCAAAATCAATGTACAGGTAATTATGGAAGCGATGAATGGCGGCGGCCATATGACCGCTGCGGCTGTCCAGCGCAAGGGAACTTCGGTTGCCGCGCTTGAAAAAGAGCTGGAAATGGCGCTGGGACAGTATGAGAAAGAGGAGGAAAGTGACGATGAAGGTAATTCTTAAGCAGGATGTAAAGAAAGTTGGAAAAAGAGGCGAGATTGTGGAAGTCGCCGATGGCTATGCCAGAAACTTTCTGATTGCAAGGGGACTGGCTGTGCCGCAGACTTCTCATAGTATGGAAGTGCTGCATGAGCAGCAGGAAAAGGAAGCAGAGCTCGCGGCACAGAAGAAGGCTGAGGCTGAAGAAATCGCAAAGAAGCTGGAAAAGATGGAGCTGCGCTTTCAGGTGAAGGCAGGCAAGGAAGGCAGAGTGTTCGGTTCTGTTTCTACCAAGCAGATTGTGGAACAGCTGCGCCGTCAGGGCATCAGTATTGATAAGCATAAGATCCTGGATACGTATCCGATTTCTTCCCTTGGCGTGACCAAGGTCAGAGTGGAGCTTTACAAGGGTGTGATCGGTACGATCAGTGTCCATCTGTTCGGGAGTGAAGAATAATGGCAAAAGTGCTGCCATCGGCGCCGGAAGCAGAGGCGAGTCTGCTTGGCACCATGATGGTCTATCCCAATGCGGCCAGACTGGCAATGGAAGAGGGGCTGTCAGGAGATGATTTTTTCCTGGAAGCCAATCGGAATATTTTCATTGCGGCCAGTCAGCTGTATCAGGAAGGCAGTCCGATTGATCTGGCAACGGTATCAACCCGTCTGTCTGATCAGAATCTGCTGGAAAAAAGCGGCGGCATCGGTTATCTGACAGAGCTGGTGGATGCCTCTGTTACAAGCTATAACACCAAAAACTACATCAATCTGATCAAAGACAAGGCTTTGATGCGCCGCATGATTGAAACTGCGGCTAAGATTGCCGAGGATGGCATGGATGGCCAGACCAATGTGGATGATTACCTGGATGCAGCGGAAAAGCAGATTATGGAAGTATCCCATAACCGCAGAGCCGGTGAGTTCAAGTCTTCTCAGGTCGTCATGAATGATGTGCTGGCCAATATCCATAAGATGGCTGAGGCACACAGCAACGTGACCGGCATGAAGACCGGCTTTGAGGCATTGGATAATACTCTGCATGGTTTTCAGCGCGGTGATCTGATCATCATTGCGGCCCGTCCTTCCATGGGTAAAACAGCCGTGGCACTCAATGTCGCCATGAATGTGGCGATGTATCAGCCCGATGCAGCCGTGGCCCTGTTTTCTTTGGAAATGGGTGCAGAGTCACTTGGCATGCGTATGCTCAGTGCCAAAAGCGGCATCAAAGCAGATAATCTGAAAACCGGCCAGCTGAGTGATGATGACTGGAACCGGGTCAATGAGGCAGCCGGGGAGCTGCGCTCAGCCCATATATACATCGACGATAATCCGATGACCAAGGTGGCGGATATTGCCTCCAAGGCAAGAAGACTGCAGGCGGAGCACAAGGGCGGCCTGTCTTTGATCATGATCGACTATATCCAGCTGATTACCGGAGACAGACGCAATTCTGGTGAAAACAGACAGCAGGAAGTATCTGATATTTCCCGTGGCCTTAAGAATGTGGCCCGTGAGCTGCAGGTGCCGGTCATTGCTTTGTCACAGCTGAGCCGTACAGTTGAGCAGCGTGAAAACAAGCGGCCGATGCTTTCTGACCTGCGTGAATCCGGTGCTATTGAGCAGGATGCGGACGTGGTCATGATGCTGTACCGTGATTCTTATTACAATGAGGCAGCCAAGGAAGAGGCTGAGAAGAATAACAGTGAGCAGCTGGAGATCAATATTGCCAAGCACAGAAATGGTGCCACCCGCAAGATCATGCTTGCCTTCCAGGCCAATACCAATGCCTTGTTCAATATCAGCGGCCAGACGGAGCCTGAAGAATCATGAAACGCTTCTGGTCTGTGACAGCCTGTCTATTGGGAGCCATTGCCATTGTGATGGTTACGTCTTTTTTGTCGCCATCGATTGGCACAAATGTGAATCTGACCTCCACTGGTCTTTTTTCACAGGCTGTCACGGCCATTCATCTGCACCCTTCCACAAAGTATGTGCTCTATGATGGCGCAAAGCGGATCGGTGTTGTTTCCTCTAAGGAAAAGCTGGATCATTTTCTGAAAGAGGAATATGCGCAGGATTATGCAGCGCCCTTCCCGGATACGGCATTGGCGCTGGGACAGGATGTGTATCTTGCCCGGGAACAATCCTACTTTTCCTATGCAAATGAGGATGAGGATATCTTTTCCTATCTGAAGCAGAATCATCTGTTTTCGATTGGTGCTGTCATGGTGACGATGCGTGATGATGAAGGCACGGCTGGAAAGATCTATGTAAAAAACCAGGATGTGTTTGACCAGGCACTGCGCTCTTATCTGCAGCTGTTTGTCAGTGCAGAGGATCTGGACAGATTGGAAAACGGAGAGAGTCAGCCGGAACTCTCTGCACCAGGTGAGCAGACGACTGGTATTTCGCTTGGACAAAAGATTTCTTATGCCAGGGCATCTGCACCGGTAGAGGAAGTGATGGCCAGCAGCGATGATGTGCTGAACTGGCTGGAATACGGACCTGACACAAAGAAGTCCTATTATACCGTGGAAGACGGAGACACTCTGGCCGGTGTTGGCATGAAGAATCAGGGCCTTTCGGCAAGACAGGTAATGATGCTCAATACCGATACCATTTCCAATGTGCATCAGTTTCTTCTGGCAGGACAGCAGCTGAATGTGACGTATTTTACTTCAGCTTTGAGTGTGACGGTGACAAAGCCACGGCTGGTCAAGGAAGAGATTCCGTTTGCGACCCATTATATTGAGGATGAAACGGTGGCACCCGGCACAAGGAAAATCCTGCAGGAAGGTGTCAGCGGTATACGCAGTGTGCTGTATCAGGAGACATGGACCAATGGCGTATTGAGCAAGGGAGCCTTTGTCTCTTCTCATGATGACAAGCAGGCTGTGGATGAGGTTGTGGCAGTGGCACCGGGCGAGGCCGGCCAGCTGGGCACAGGTACTTTCATCTGGCCTGTTGACAATGCGGCGATTGCCTGCGGCTGGGAAGATTACAGCGGCCATGAAGCACTGGATATCATCAACGTATACAACCGCTATGGTGATGTCAAAGCAGTGGATGCCGGTATCGTGGAAGCCAATGGCTATGATCCCTTTGGCGGCAATTATCTGATCATCAATCATGGCAATGGCCTGTATTCCTACTATGGCCACCTCAATGAGGCATCTTCTCTTGAGGTCGGCAGGACTGTTCTGCGCGGGGATGTGATCGGTCAGATCGGTACCAGCGGTAATGCCACAGCACCGGCATTAAGCTTTTATATTGGTATCCAGGAACCGGACAATGCACACAATCCGTGTGACGGCTATCTGGATTGTACGGGGTATGCATATGAGAATTGATCTTTTGGCCAGTGGTTCCAAGGGCAATGCCTGTGTGGTGCGGGATGGTACCACATGCATTCTGATTGACTGCGGCTCGACAAAGAAATATCTGTTTTCGTCTCTGGCAAAGGTAGGTGTAGAGCCGGATGAGATTGATGCGGTATTGATTACGCATGATCATGCGGATCATGTCTCACAGATCCGTCACTTTGCGGATCATACGATCTATTCACCGGTTGAAATTCCGGATATTGAGACGCTGCATGTGCAGGCGATGAAGCCGTTTGTGATTGAAACACTGAAGATCACGCCGATTGCCCTGAGCCATGATGCCCCGCATACAACCGGCTATATCTTTGAAAACGGCAGTGAAAAGCTTGTGTATGTGACGGATACAGGATACGTTTCCGAGCGGTATTTCACCTTGATGAAGGGTGCGGATACTGTCATAATGGAAAGCAATCATGATGTGGGCATGTTAATGCATACAAGAAGGCCGCAGTATGTCAAAGCCCGCATCTATTCGGATGAAGGACACCTTTGCAATGAGGACTGTGCAGCGGTGCTGGATGCGATTGTCACAAAGAATACTAAGACAATCTTTCTGGCCCATCTGTCACAGGAAGGCAATACAAGAGAAAAAGCACTGGATGTGACCAGCAGCCTGCTGCTGGCACATCACCATGACCTGAACCATCATCTGGTTGTGGCGGCTGCCGGTCAGTTTGAGATACTGACCAGGGGGAATACGGATGAAGAAATGGATTATGGCACTGTGTATCGTGCTGTTGGCATGGAATGCGGGACTGACCTATGCTTTGACCCGAAAGACAGCATCTGAAAAGAAGGATACCACCCAGGAACAAAGTGAATATACACTGACTGACTATACATCTGATCTTTCTGCCATGGTTTCCAATGTGCGCGCTTCGGTTGTGCAGGTAGTTTCCTCAACAAGAGGATCCGGTGTGATCTTTGGTTCGGATGAGGGCAATGCCTACATTGTTACAAGTAAAAGTATCGTCAATGACAATGATGCCGCTTCGGTTTATTTTGATTCAGGCGCAGAAATTGACGGAACGGTGATCGGCAGGGATGATGGCACCGGTATTGCCGTCATCAAAGTGCCTGTTTCCTTCTCGGTAACGGTCTTTACCAAAGGGGATTCCGATGGTGTATCGGCAGGTGAATATGTCAGCTCGCTTTCCGGGCGCAATCTGGACACCGGCCGGATGGGTGTTGCCTTTGGCACCGCTTCGGATGCCGGCATGGGCCGTGTCAGTTCTTCCACCTTGTGGCGGGCTCAGCTGATTGAAACGGATATCCGGCTGGCCAATTCTGCCATCGGCGGCCCTTTGTGTGATGGCGGCGGTGCCCTGCTTGGCATCATGCTGGACAGTGTGGAAAACGGGGATAATAACCGCAGCTATGCCATTGGTGTTTCGGATGTGCAGAAAGCCTATGATGAGATTGTGAAAGACGGCAGTGTGACAAGAGGTTCTCTGCCCATTACCGGTGTCAATCTGTCAGGACTGCGCCAGTATCAGAAGAGTGAAAGAGGATTGAATCTGGATGCCTCCAAGGGAATTCTTGTCAACAGTGTCGGCGGCAGTGCCCAGGACATTTTGAAGACAAATGACATCATCCTTCAGGTCAATGGCACAAGTACCGACAATCTCAAGGAGCTGCGCTCTGTTCTGTATGACTGTGAGAGCGGCCAGGAACTTTCTTTGACAATTATTCGTGATGGCAGTCAGATGGATGTGAGTGTGATTGCCGAATGATACGGATTATTGCCTGTGGGAAGATGAAGGAAGCGTGGATGAAAGATGCCATACAGGAGTATGTCAAACGCATCCGGCCGTATGAAAAGATCGAGCTTGTGGAAGTGGCGGATGAAAAGGCCCCGGAAACCAACAGCGATGCGGAAAATGAGATGGTCAAGCAGAAAGAAGGGGAACGCCTGCTCAAACAGATCCATCCCGATGAATATGTGATTCTGTTGGATCTGGCTGGCAAAGAGTGGACATCGCCACAGATGGCAGACTATCTGGACAAGCTGTATACAAGTGGACACAGCAAAATTGATTTTGTGATCGGAGGATCACTGGGACTTTCAAAGGACGTCATTGCCCGCAGTGATTACCGCTGGAAGATTTCAGCCAATACCTTTCCCCATCAGATCTGCCGGATTCTTACTCTGGAACAGATCTATCGGTGTTTTCGGATTCTGCATCACGAACCGTATCATAAATAATTAGAAATGAGGAGATTATCATGCAGAGAAGCAGTGGCATTCTGATGCCGGTACCATCCTTACCCGGAAGCTATGGCATCGGCTCTATTGGCAAAAGTGCAAAGCAGTTCATCGACTTTCTGGCAGCTGCCAGCATCCGTTACTGGCAGATACTGCCGCTTGGTCCTACCGGCTATGGCAACTCACCCTACCAGCCGCTTTCTTCCTTTGCCGGCAATCCCTATCTGATTGATCTGGACTGGCTTACAGAGCATAAGTATCTGAAAGCAGAAGAATTACCTGAAAAAGAAGCGGAAACCTGGATTGATTATGGAAAGATGTACAATGCGCGCATTGCCCTTTTGAAAAAGGCATGTGCAAGGTTTCCAGAGGTTGATCCAAAAGATTACCTGACTTTTGTTAAAGAAGAACAAGGCTGGCTGAAGGACTATGCCGAATTCATGGCAATCAAGGAAAGCCAGAAGGGAAAACCATGGCAGAGCTGGCCACAGGAGCTGAGAACACATCAGAATGATGCCATTGCCGAAGTCATTGCAGCCCATCATGACAGTGCGCTTTTCTATCAGCGTGTGCAGTATCTGTTTTTCAAGCAGTATGAAGAGCTCAGGGCTTATGCCAAAGAAAAGAAGGTACAGATCATTGGGGATCTGCCTTTCTACATGGCACCGGATTCCATTGATGTCTGGGCCCATCCGGAACAGTTCTCTTTGAATCCGGATGGCAGTCTTTCTGCCTGTGCCGGTATGCCGGGACAGGTATGGGGCAATCCACTTTTCAACTGGGAGAAAATGCAGCAGGATGGTTATGCCTGGTGGATCAGAAGGGCGATGTTTCAATACCGCTTCTGCGACATGTTACGGATTGACCATTTCCAGGGATTTTTCCGCTACTATGCCATCGATCCCAATACCAAAGAAGGATACTGGTGTCAGGGACCTGGTCAGGATCTGTTTGACAGACTCGAGCAGGCCAATGGCAAAAAAGAAATGCTGGTGGAAGATCTTGGTGAGCTGGATGATACATTCAAAGCCCAGGTCAAGGCATCCGGTTTCATGGGCATGCGTATCCTGGAATATGCCTTTGATGAAAAGGATCCCGGCTCCTGGTATATGCCATTCCAGTATGCTCTGCGCAATGCCTGTGTCTATACCGGTACCCATGATAACAATACGCTGATGGGCTGGATCAAGGATGAACCAGAACGGGTGGAAAGAGCCTGCAGGTATTTTGGCTGTACAAAGAAAGAACTCTGGCAGGTAATGCTCAAATGTGTATGGGGATCCCCATGTGATCTTGCCATTGTGCAGGCCCAGGACATTCTCCAGCTGGATGGGACAAAACGTACCAACAACCCGTTTGGCGGCACACATAACTGGTGCTGGCGGGCTGAAACAGGTGCTTTTGATACAAAGCTGGCAGACTGGCTGAAAGAAAACATGGAGCTGTACTGCCGCACGAACAACTGAAAGCAATATGCAGATTATCCCCACGTCTTGATGCGGGGGGGTAATCTGCTATGCTGTAACTGGAGTGGAAAGACATGAAAAATCCAGCAAGATACAAAAACGGAGACAGTTTCCTCCATTAATCTGTTTAATCACAGAAGAAAGGAGGAAACCGTATGAAGAAAAGCCGCATCATCAAAGTGATGATTGCTTTGATTGTCATTGCCGGCCTGTTTTCTGCCAGGTATATCCGCGCAGCCAAAGAGACGGCTAAGAACGATCAGCCCAGCAAGGCGTTTATTGAAACTGTAGATGCTCTGTATCAGGAAAACAGTGATATCACTGTGCAGGATCAGAATAATAATGATGTAACAGCACAGTTCAAGGCTGAACACCAGAAGGACTATGACAGCCATGACTATCAGGCCATCCGTTCTGATGTCATTGGCAGATACTCCTTCAGCGGCAAGTCTCTTCCTGGCAGTAAAAGCTGACAATCCATAACAAACAAAGGTCTGTGGCTCACCAATACCACAGGCCTTTTAAGCAAGAACAAAAGAAGAAAAGACTTGATGAACCATTTTTGATTATTGGTATTGCTTGATTGACATGTGATTTCTTTCCAGTTGTTCTGGTTTTTTGTGCTGTGATCATGGTTCTTAAATCCGGTATTTGTAACCGCTTGTAAACTGGCACATGGTGGGTTAAAATATATCCAGTCAATGAAATTCAGGAGGAATGATAGCAATGAAACAGATTTCAGTTACAGTCGTTGACCCGGTAGGACTGCATGCACGTCCTGCTACGGTTGCCGTAAATGCCGCAAGCAAGTTCAAGAGTGAAGTAAAGGTATCCTATAAGGGCCGTACCGTGAATATGAAGTCCATCATGGGTGTGATGTCTCTGGGTATTCCGACACAGTCTGAGATCACTGTCACATGCGACGGTGAAGATGAGGATGTCGCTGTCAAGACAATCGAAGACGTGCTGCGCGCGCAGAAAGTCATTGCCTGAAGTGAGGTATGAAGAGGGATTTGGCCATATGCGCCAGTCCCTTTTTTTCAGGGAAAAGGAGTAAAAGATAATGGATTACAGGGAAGAGTATAATCGTTGGCTGAATGCGGATCTGGTGGACTTTGATCTCAAGCATGAGCTGCATCAGATTGCGGATGATGACGAGGCCATCAAAGATCGTTTTGCCGTTGCTTTGAAGTTTGGTACTGCCGGCCTGCGTGGGGTGCTTGGAGCTGGCACAAACCGGATGAATATCTGGGTTGTACGTCAGGCGACGCAGGGTGTTGCCGACTGGGTGAAGACCCAGGGTGGTACACAGACTGTTGCCATCTCCTATGATTCCCGTTTGAAGGGATGGAACTTTGCCCGTGATGCGGCTGGTGTACTGGCTGCCAATGGCATTCATGTTGTGATTTATGATGAACTGATGCCGGTACCGGCACTGAGCTTTGCGACCCGCTACTATCATTGCAATGCCGGTATCATGATCACGGCATCCCATAACCCGGCAAAATATAATGGTTATAAGGCATATGGACCGGATGGCTGCCAGATGACAGATGATGCCGCCGCTGTTGTCTATGCCTCTATCCAGAAGACAGATGTTCTGACGGGTGCTGCTTATATGAGCTTTGCGGAAGGCGTGAAGCAGGGATTGATCCAGTTTGTTTCAGATGAATGCAAGAATGCTTTGTATGCAGCCATTGAAGCATGCCAGGTAAGACCGGGTCTTTGTGCAAAGGCTGGTTTGAAGCTTGTCTATTCACCTTTGAATGGTACGGGCCTTGTGCCGGTTACCCATGTTCTGCAGGATATGGGTATCACTGATATCACAATTGTACCGGAGCAGGAATATCCGAATGGCTACTTCACAACATGTTCTTATCCGAACCCGGAAATCTTTGATGCCCTGAAGCTTGGTCTGGAACTGGCCAAGAAGGAAGGTGCAGATCTGATGCTGGCAACAGATCCGGATGCGGACCGTGTCGGTATTGCCATGAAGTGTCCGGATGGCTCCTATGAGCTTGTCAGCGGCAATGAGATGGGTGTTCTTCTGCTGGATTACATCTGCGCCGGCCGGATTGAAAAGGGCACGATGCCTGCGCATCCGGTGGCTGTGGAATCCATCGTTTCCACGCCGCTTGCCGAGGCTATTGCCAAACACTATGGCGTTGAGCTGCGCCATACGCTGACTGGCTTCAAGTGGATCGGTGATCAGATTGCTCAGCTTGAGGCAAAGGGTGAAGAAAAGAGATTCATCTTCGGTTTTGAGGAATCCTATGGCTATCTGGCAGGTTCCTATGTCCGTGATAAGGATGCGATTGTCGGCTCCATGCTCATCTGTGAGATGGCTGCCTACTATCGTTCCAAGGGTTCTTCCATCAAGCAGCGTCTGGAAGAGATCTATGCCCAGTATGGCCGCTATCTGAACAAGGTCGATGCCTTTGAGTTTGACGGCCTTTCCGGTATGGAGAAGATGGCTGGCATCATGGCTGGCCTGCGCAAGGAAGCACCGGTTTCCTTTGCCGGACATAAGGTTGTCAAAGTCACTGACTATGAAGACAGTGCAGCAACCGGTCTGCCGAAGGCCAATGTCCTGCGCTATGATCTGGATGATGGTGCCGTTGTAATCATCAGACCTTCCGGCACCGAGCCAAAGATCAAGACATACTTCACAACCAAGGGTGCTGATCTTGAAGCTGCCCAGAAGGAGAAGGATGAGCTTGCGGCGGCTGTCAAACCGTTATTATCCTGAGTCATTTTCTGACACAGATGGGTTTCCATCTGTGTCTTTTTTTATGCTTGCACTTCACACATTGCCTGCAATCCATTAAAATTGTTAGGCAGATAGCTGTATTAGAAAGCGGGGACATATCATGGATGATGAGATGCGGATGGCGCAGTACCATGCCGGCCAGTGCATAGATGCCTGGAAGCTTTTTGGTGCGCACCGCTGCCGCAGGAACAACTGTGAAGGTGTCAGTTTTGCCGTCTATGCCCCGCATGCCCGCAATGTCTTTGTCATCGGCTCTTTCACCAACTGGGAGGATCATCCCATCCGTATGATCCGTACCGGCTTTACCGGTGTCTGGCAGGTGTTTGTGCCCAATGTGTATGAATGGGACAGCTATAAATATAGGATTGAAACAAACCGCGGTGACTGGATCGACAAGGCGGATCCATATGCCTTTTATGCCGAGACAAGGCCGGAAACAGCCTCCAAAGTTGTGGATCTGCGGCGTCTTTCGTGGTCAGATGAGATCTGGCAGAGCCGTCCTTCTTCCTTTGATAACCGTCCTGTCAGTATCTATGAAGTGTATGCCGGCGGCTGGAAGAAGAACGGAGACAATCCGTATACCTATGGCATGATGGAGGAAAACCTGATTCCGTATGTCAGGAAGATGGGTTTTACGCATATTGAACTGATGCCTCTGCAGGAACATCCGTTTGATGGTTCCTGGGGCTATCAGGTATCCGGCTGCTATGCCGTGACATCCCGTTATGGCAATCCATATGAGTTTGCGTCCTTTGTCAATGCCTGCCACCGGCAGGGCATTGGTGTCATTCTGGACATGGTGCCCGTACATTTCTGTGCCGATGCCTTCGGCCTTGCCCGCTTTGACGGGGAGGCACTGTATGAATATTCCCGTCCGGAAGATGCCTGGAGTGAGTGGGGTACTTTGAATTTTGATCTTGGCAGAGAAGAAGTACGGTCTTTTCTGATGAGTGCCTGTGCTTTCTGGTGTGAGATTTATCATCTGGATGGGCTTCGCCTGGATGCCATCAGCAACATGATCTTTTGGGGCGGTGACAAGAACCGCGGCATCAACCAGGGGGGCATTGACTTTGTCAAACGGTTGAACTATTACATGCATCAGTACTATCCGAAGGTATGGATGTGTGCGGAAGACAGTACTGCCTATCCCGGTGTAACAACACCAGTGCAGTCAGGCGGCCTTGGCTTTGACGGCAAGTGGGACCTTGGCTGGATGCATGATACCCTGGATTACTTTGGCACAGCACCTGATGTGCGCATTTCGCATCCGCAGTCACTGCTGTTTTCGATGCAGTATTTCTATCGCGAACACTTCGTTCTGCCGCTGTCCCATGATGAAAATGTGCATGGCAAGCATACGGTCATCGGCAGGATGTATGGCCGCTATGATGACAAGTTTGCCCAGCTGCGTGCCTTGTATGGCTATATGTTTGCCCATCCTGGCAAGAAGCTGAACTTCATGGGCAATGAGATTGCCATGTTCCGGGAGTTTGATGAAAGCCGTGTTCTGGATTGGAATCTGTTGGACTATCCATCCCATGCCAGCTTCCAGAAATACTTTGCCAAGCTCAATGAACTGTATCAGCAGGAAGAGTCACTGTATGTGCATGAGGATGATCCGCTGTTATTCCACTGGTTTTTAAAGGGAGAGAACGGTGTGTTTGGCTTTGTGCGGGGCAATATTGTGTGTCTGCTGAATACAAGTGATAAAAAGCAGGAAGTACAGATTCCGGAAAGGAATGTGGAGGTGCTGCTGGATTCTGAGGATCAGGAATACGGGGGCCGGGGCAATTGCCAGATATATATTAAGGATAAGGAAACGGATATTGTGCTGATGCCATTTGCATGTATGTGGCTGCAGCAGAAATAGATTAGAAAGAGGGATTGAATGTTCAGGAATAAGAGAGAGTTCAAGGCGGAGTTCCGCCGCAGGCTGGTGGAGGATTATGGCTGTGAGATGGAGCAGACAAGTCTTGCGGAGAAATATCTGACGCTGGGTACGATGGTGCGTGATTATGCGTCCAACAACTGGAAGGATACCAAGAATGAGACAACATCAAAGGATCTCAAGCAGGTGTATTACTTTTCCATGGAGTTTCTGCTTGGCAGGATGTTAACAAGCAATCTGAAGAATCTCGGCATCTATGATATGGTCACAGAAGGCCTGCAGGAGCTTGGCCTTTCCTACCAGGAGATTGCGGATCAGGAGAATGATCCGGGTCTTGGCAATGGCGGTCTTGGCCGTCTGGCTGCCTGCTTTATGGATTCGGCTGCCAGTGAGAACTATGTTGTCAATGGCAACTGCATCCGCTACCGGGCAGGTCTGTTCCGCCAGTATATCAATAAGTATGGCGAACAGGTAGAAATGCCGGATATGTGGATGCGGATTGGCAATCCATGGGAAGTCCGCAAACTCAAGCATGCCGTGGATGTAAAGTTCTATGGCCAGATTGAGGTCAGCTATGATGAAAACGGTGATATGCATTTCAAGCACCGCCATGCCAGCCATGTACTGGCTGTGCCTTATGATATGCCGATGATCGGTGCCCATACAAAGACGGTCAATACACTGCGTCTTTGGAGTGCAGAGCCGGCGGATGTGGCGCCGCGTGACCGGGATTACCGGCAGTATCTGTCTGATGTGGATGCGATCTGTCTGAATGTATATCCGGATGATTCTACGGAAGAAGGCAAATATCTGCGCCTGAAGCAGGAATATTTCTTTGTCTGTGCCGGCGTGCATTCCATTGTGGAAACCCATCTGAAGAACTATCCTTCGCTGGATAATCTTGGGGAAAAGGCTGCCATCCAGCTCAATGATACCCATCCGGTGATGGTGATCCCGGAACTGATGCGGGTATTGATGGATGAGTATGGCTATTCCTGGGACAAGGCATGGGCCATCGTGAAACAGACCGTATCCTATACCAACCATACGGTGATGGCAGAGGCTCTGGAGAAGTGGCCTATGCAGTATATTGAGAATCTTCTGCCGCGTATTGCCATGATCATTTCTGAGATTGACCGGCGCTATTGCGCCTGGGCATGGCAGCAGTGTCCGGATGATCCGGACCTGGTCAACCGCACCCGTCCTTTGCGCGGCGGCACCCTGCACATGGCTGCCCTGGCTTTGATCGGCTCCCATGCGGTCAATGGTGTGGCTGGCATTCATACCGAGATTCTGAAAAATGACCTGTTCCGTGACCAGGTACGTCTGTATCCGAACCTGATCCAGAACAAGACCAATGGTGTTACCCCGCGCCGGTGGCTGATGTACTGCAATCCCGAGCTGAAACAATTGCTGGATGATACGATCGGTACGGCCTGGGAGAGTGATTATCATCACTTTGAGGATCTTCTGAAACATGTGGATGATCCATCTGTGCAGGAAGCCTTCCTGGATGTCAAGCAGGTGCGCAAGGAGAAGCTGGCCGCTTACGTCAAGGATCTGACCGGTGAGATCATTGATCCTTCTTCGATCATTGATACGCAGGCCAAGCGTCTTCATGCCTATAAGAGACAGCTGCTGAACATCATGCATGTGATCTATCTGTATCAGCGCATGAAGAATGATCCGTCCTTCAGGATTGCGCCGCATACGTATCTCTTTGCGGCCAAGGCAGCTTCCAGCTATACCTTTGCCAAGAGTGTGATCAAGCTGATCAACTGTGTGGCTGCTAAAATCAACAATGATCCTGACACAAAGGATGTTCTTAAGGTTGTTTTCCTGCCGAATTATTGTGTGACGATGGCAGAGACACTTGTGCCGGGCACGGATATTTCCGAGCAGATCAGTACGGCTGGCAAGGAGGCTTCCGGCACCGGCAATATGAAGTTCATGATGAATGGTGCCATCACATTGGGCACACTGGATGGTGCCAATGTGGAGATTGACAATCTTGTCGGCCGTGACAATGATGTGATCTTCGGCCATACAGTGGATGAGCTCAACAGCCTGCAGTACAGCTATCATGCGTATGATTATTATCAGCAGGATGGCCACATCCATGATGTAATGGACACGCTGATCAATGGTTTCTGGAATGGCAATCCGGATGAATTCAGAATCATCTATGATGAACTGATTACCCGGAATGATTCTTACTTTGTTCTGGCTGACTTTGATGCCTATGTCAAAGCACAGGAAGAGATTGCAAGACGTTACGCTGACCGCAATGGCTGGGCACGCAGCTGCCTTGTCAATATTGCCAAGAGCGGTTATTTCTCTTCGGACCGTACGATCGAAGAGTATGCCCATGATATCTGGGATCTGAAGAAGCTTGATTTTTAAGAAAGAGAGGACACAGTTATGCCGGCAATGCATGCATATGCGGATGACTTTGGTGTGATTACCATCTGGATGAAACGCAGCTTTTATGGTGGCCGCTCAGATTATTTCTATCTGACATCCGATCAGGGCCTGTACATGGATCTGATCGTCAAGAGTGTGGAGGAACATCCCGATGCTGTGAAATATCTGTTAACAACACCGGCAGATCTTCCCTTTGGCATTGCATACCGCCTGCATGAATCCCATGGTCTGACCGTCCCGGTGGAGATGCGTCTGATCTGTCAGAAGCCGTTCTTTGCCAAAGAATTCATGTATGACGGTGATGATCTTGGCCCGGTGTATCATCCTTTATATACACTGTTTTCGGTCTGGGCACCAACGGCTGTCAGCGTGATCCTGAAACTGGATAACCGCGGATCCCGCACTGCCCATCCGATGACACGTACGGACCATGGTGTGTGGCGGGCCAGGGTGAATGGTGATCTGCGCCATGCGGTCTATACCTATCTTGTCAACCGCAATGGCAAAGTTGTGGAATCTCTGGATCCCTATGCACTGTCATCGACAGCCAACAGCCATGCCTCGGCAGTGATTGATCCCAATCTGATTCCCCATACCCATGTGTCCTGTACCAACAGAATTGATTCTGCCGTAGATGCCATCATCTATGAATGCTCTGTGCGTGATATGACAAGCGCGCCTAACAGCGGCACAAGCACGCATGGCACCTTTGATGCATTGAAGGAAGAGAATACTTCCTGGAAGGGCAGCCCGACCGGGATGAGCTATCTGGCTTCCCTTGGCGTGACCCATGTGCAGCTGATGCCGGTGCTTGACTTTGTGACGGTGGATGAGGAACATCCTTCCCGCAATTATAACTGGGGCTATGATCCCGCCCAGTATCTCAGTATTGAAGGCAGCTATTCTTCGGATGCGGATGATCCGTATGCACGCATGAAAGAGCTACGCATGCTGGTGGATACCTTCCATAAACATAATATGCGGGTGACATTAGATGTGGTATTCAACCATATGTATGATGTGGACACAAGTCCGTTCAACTGTCTGACCCCGTATTACTGGTTCCGCTACAATGATTCCGGATACCTTTCCAATGGCTCCTATTGCGGCAATGATCTGTCATCCACCCAGCCAATGGTACGGAAGTACTTTGTGGATGTCTGTACGAAACTGATGGATCTGTATGATGTGGATGGATTCCGCTTTGATCTGATGGGTGTGCTGGATGTGGATACGATGAATGCGATCCATGATGCCGTCAAAGCGAAAAAGCCGGATGCCTTATTATATGGAGAAGGATGGGATATGCCGACCATGCTTGCACCACAGGATAAAGCATGCATTGTCAATCAGAACCGCATGCCGGATATCGGCCATTTCAACGATTACTTCCGTGATACCGTCAAGGGTAAGACATCTGATGACCAGAAGTATGCCAAGGGATATATCACCGGTGATCTGGACATGGCTTTCGGCATGTGCTCGGCAGTGACCGGCAATGTGATTGGTGATCCGTATTTCTATCGTTTTGATTCCCCATGCAAGACGATCAATGGCACCGAGACCCATGACAATGCGACCAGCTGGGACAAGATGCGGGCATGCTGTTCGAGTGAGAACCATGATACCCGTCTGTTACGGCAGAAGATGTTACTGGCCACAACACTGTTCTCCATTGGTGTGCCATTCCTGCATGCAGGTCAGGAATTCTGCGGTACAAAGAACAATGTGTCCAACTCCTACAATGCCGGTGACGGCATCAACCAGATGGACTGGGACAGGGCAATCCAGAACCAGGATATTGTGGAATACACACGCAAAGCCATTGCTTTGCGCAAAGCTTACAGGGCATTCCACTATGCCTCCCAGAAGGAAGTGGTGGATAACGTGCATGTATCCGTGATGGATGGCAATGTGGTTGCCTGTGATATCCACTGCCCGGATCCTGAGCATGCATGCACAGATGTACGGATCCTGTTTAATCCTTCTTATGACAATCATGAATATGGCAGCGGGGATGAGTGGCAGGTGATCTTTGATCATGATGGCAATCCGCAGGCACAGAAGAGCACTGTGATTTATGTGCCGGGGCTGTCTGTGATTGTGGCCGTGAAGAATACACCGGAACAATAATCCATGGATCGAAAATGAGAGAGTCATATCCATACCGGATATGATTTTCTTTTGGCTTCCTATAGTATAATGAGACAAAACAAAGGAGTTTCTATGACAGACCGTTTGAAGAAAGTTATCTGTATGATGAGTGCGGCTCTGCTGTGTGTGCCGGCGGTATTTGTGCCGGTCAAAGCAGAAGAGACAGCACAGGGAAACAGTGATTTTGATGCCCTGCTGCAGCAGGATTTCATCAATACGATGGAAGATGATTACCTGACCATGCACTTTACCCTGAAGGATCCTGAAAGCATGGGCATTGTCAAGCCGGAAGTGACGGTTGGCAAAGATCCCCATACTGAGATCACCAAGGCCAAAAGTGAAGCAGAAGATATGCTGGCTAAGCTCAAGGCCTTTGATTATGACAGCCTGAGTACGACCCAGCAGCATGACTATGATGCCCTTGTTTATGCCTATACGGACCAGCTGAACCGCTCGGATGAGAACTATGACTGGCTGTTTACACCAGGCAATAACCTGATTACCAATCTGTCTACCAACCTGACAGAGTTCATCTTCTATACAAGAGAAGATTTTGATGACTATGTGACACTGCTGCAGTCGGTGCAGTCTTATCTGGCTGCCTGTCTGAGCTTTACCGAAGAACAGGCCGAGGCAGGCTACTTTATGTCTGACAAGGCACTGGAAGAAACAGAGTCACAGATTGCGTCCTTTGTGGCCAAGACCCAGGACAATCCGATCATTGTGGACTTCAATGATGATGCGGATGCTTCCCAGCTGTTAACCGATGGAGAAAGAGTGGATCTCAAGACACAGGTCAGTGATATTGTCATCAATCAGATCATTCCTTCCTGTCAGATGATTGCCGACAAGCTCAATGGCTACAAGGGCAAAGGTGGTCAGACCGGTTATTATGACATGGATGGCGGCCTGGATTACTACACGCTGGATGAACAGAATACGGCCAGTACGTCAAAGCCTCTGGATGATCAGTTTGATGAACTTGACAGCTTTATCCAGGATACGGTAAGTCAGCTGGCATCCCTTGGCTCCAATGCCGGCAATGGCACCGTGAATTTCACCGATGCCAACAAGATTCTCAGCTACCTTTCTTCGGAAGAGACAAACTATGGCTTCCCGGCGATTCCGGATGTGACTTACACGGCTGACAGTCTGGATCCAAGTGTTGTGTCCGGCAATGTGCTTGCCTATTATGTTTCCGCACCGGTGGATGATTACAGCAATAATGTCATCAAGATCAATGATTCCAATATTTCAGATCTGAATGAGCTGTACGGCACGCTTGCCCATGAGGGCTATCCGGGCCATCTTTACCAGCATGTATATTATCTTGCCACAAATCCGAACCTGATCCGGGAGGCCTGCAGCTTCCTTGGCTATACGGAAGGCTGGGCAATGTATGCCGAAGTGCATGCCTACAGCTGGAATGTGCTGAGTGATTCGGATGCCACGTATCAGCAGGTCACAACCGAGCTGAATTATGCCCTGTGTGCACTGGCGGATATTGGTGTCAATGGCATGGGCTGGAGTCAGGATGATCTGTCTGATTATCTGAGCAGTGTCGGCCTGAATACACAGGCGGCCTCCAGCCTGTATGAGCAGTGTCTGATTTATCCAACGGACTATAACAGCTATGGCTATGGTCTGGTCAGACTGGTTACGCTGGAAAATGAGGCACGTGAAGCACTTGGGGATGATTTCGAGCTGGAAGAATTCAACAAGGTAATTCTTGACAATGGACCAAGAACCCTGGATTCCGTTGAGGATGATGTGACTGCCTGGGTAGAGGCTAATGGCGGTACGATGAAGTCTGACAGCAAGACAAGCAAATCTGCATCGTCGTCCTTTTCACCGGTCTACGGTGTGGCAATTGCGGCTGGTGCTGCATTGATTATTGTCTTTGTTGTGCTGAAGAAAAAGCATAACGGGAAGGGACTGGCAGAGTAAGCATGGTGCATAATACATGGTGGCCATGGCTGCAGGAAGAGTGGCAGCAGCCCTATTTCAAACAATTGTCTGCCTTTCTGCATGAAGCATATTCCCATGGGAATATCTATCCGCCCCGCCAGCAGGTATTTGCGGCTTTTGAAAACTGCGACTATCCGGATATCAAAGTCGTAATCTTAGGCCAGGATCCGTATCATCAGAAAGGCCAGGCCCATGGTATGTGTTTTTCCGTCAATCCGGGTGTTCCCATTCCACCGTCTCTGCAGAATATCTTCAAGGAACTGCAGGATGATCTTGGCTGTTACATTCCCAACAATGGCTATCTGATGCCATGGGCAAAACAGGGTGTGTTTCTGCTCAACACGATCATGACGGTGGAGGATTCTCATCCGCTTGCCCATAAAGGAAAGGGCTGGGAAACCTTTACGGACCATGCCATTGCTAAAATCAATGAGAAGCAGGATCCGGTTGTGTTTCTGCTATGGGGCCGCAATGCCCGCAGCAAGGCATCCATGATCGACCAAAGCCGCCATCTTGTTCTGGAGGCACCGCATCCTTCTCCCTTAAGTGCACACTATGGCTTCTTTGGCTGCCGCCATTTCAGCAAGGCCAATGCCTTTCTGAAAGAACATGGCAGAGAACCGATTAACTGGCAGATTCCGGACCTTTGATGCATTGCGTACATATGACTGTCCTCTTGGCAGGACAGTCTTTTTTTAGGCAAATCAATGTAAGCGCTTAGATTTTTGCCTGTTTTTCAAATCTGATACCTGCTAGAATACAGTTAGAGATTGAATCTGGAGGACAGTTTATGGAAAAACTGAGTCCTTCCGCACTTTTGGAAATTGATACCATTGTTGCAAAACACCGGAACCAGCCGGGACCGGTCATTGAGATGCTCCATGAGGTGCAGAATTCTCTGGGGTATATTCCGTTTGAAGCAATGGAGAAAATTGCGGAAGCTGCAGGGACCAGCCCTGCCCAGGTATATGGCGTCGTGACGTTCTATGCCCAGTTTACAACCCAGCCAAAGGGAAAACATGTCATTAATGTATGTTTAGGGACAGCCTGCTATGTCAATGGCAGCCAGAAGCTGGCAGATCTGCTTGCCAGCGGTACCGGTGCTTCGATTAATGAGACAAGCCAGGATGGCCTGTTTTCCCTGGATGCCACAAGGTGTCTTGGTGCCTGTGGGTTAGCACCGGTATGCATCATTGATGGCAAAGTTTATGGCAATGCATTGGTTTCGGGCAATGCTGTAAAGCGCATTGAAGAGATCAAGGCACAGGAGGCAGCTCATGGATAATATCATTCATTCTCTGGCTGAGCTCAATGCCATCCGGGATGCGTACCATGACAATGTACTTGTACGCATGGATGACAGCCATCCTGTTTTTGAAGCAGACAATGTGCATATGAATATTCTCTGCTGTGCTGGTACCGGCTGTACAGCAGGTGAATCTGAGAAAAACATTGAACGGTTTGAAAAGCTGATCAATGAGAACCATCTGCAGGATAATGTCGAAGTCATCCGCACCGGCTGCTTCGGTCTTTGTCAGAAGGGACCGATCGTGGCGATCTATCCCGACAAAATCTTCTATACGCACGTACATCTGGAAGATGTCGATACCATCTTCTTCCAGCATGTCATCGGCCGCCGTCCTTTGCAGGACAAACAATTATGCGACAAAGATCCTGTTACCGGCCAGACGGTTTATGATCTGGATAAAATCCGTTTCTATCAGAAACAGATGCGGATTGCTTTACGCCATTGCGGCAGGATCAATCCGGAAGATATCAATGAGTATATTGCCGTGGGAGGCTATCAGGCTCTGGCTATGTGCTTGGCAGAGAAATCGCCGCAGGATGTCATTGATATCATCAAGGCATCCGGCTTGCGGGGAAGGGGCGGTGCTGGTTTCCCAACCGGTAAAAAGTGGCAGTTTGAAAAGGATCAGCCCGGCAATGAGAAGTATGTCATCTGCAATGCGGATGAAGGCGACCCCGGTGCTTTCATGGACCGCTCCATTCTGGAGGGAGATCCCCACAGTGTCATTGAAGGCCTTGCATGCATGGCATATGCGGTTGGTGCCCACTATGGCTATATCTACATCCGGGCAGAATACCCGATTGCCGTCAACAGACTGAAAATTGCTTTGCAGGAAGCACGGGAATATGGCCTGCTTGGCCGCAATATTCTTTCCTCCGGTTTTGATTTTGATCTTGAGATCCGGCTTGGTGCCGGTGCGTTTGTGTGCGGTGAAGAGACAGCTTTGATTGCCTCGATTGAAGGCAGGCGCGGCATGCCATCACCCAAACCGCCTTTCCCTGCCGTCTGCGGTGTCTGGGGCAAACCTACCAGCATCAACAATGTTGAAACATTGGCCAATGTACCGATCATCCTGACCAAGGGCGCATCCTGGTACAGCTCCATTGGTACAGCTGGTTCCAAAGGCACCAAGGTATTTGCCCTGGGCGGCAAGATTGTTAATACAGGTTTAGTCGAAGTGCCGATGGGGACAACCCTGCGGGAAATCATTTATGACATTGGCGGGGGCTGTCCTAATGGCAAACGGTTCAAGGCTGTACAGACCGGCGGACCATCCGGGGGCTGTCTGACGGAGAAGGAACTGGATACACCGATTGACTATGAGACATTGACAGCGGCTGGTTCCATGATGGGTTCCGGCGGCATGATCGTGCTGGATGAAGACAGCTGCATGGTGGATGTAGCCCGTTTCTATATGTCATTTATCTGTGATGAAAGCTGTGGCAAATGTACACCATGCAGGGTAGGCACAAAACGTCTGCTGGAGATGCTGGATGCCATCGCCGAAGGCCGTGGCACCCTTGAAATGCTGGATGAGATGGAAGAGCTCTGCCATGAAATCAAGGATACGGCTTTGTGCGGTCTTGGCCAGACAGCACCCAATCCGATCCTTTCATCCCTGCATAAATTCCGTGATGAGTATGTGGAACATGTGGTGGAGCACAGATGTCGTGCCCATGTATGCAAGCGTCTGCTGCGCTATGAGATTGATGAATCGGCGTGCCGGGCTTGTTCTTTGTGTGCGCGCAATTGTCCGGTGCAGGCAATTTCTGGTGAACCGGGCCGCAAGCCATACCATATTGATCAGGACAAGTGCATCAAGTGTGGCAGCTGTCTGAATAACTGCCGCTTCCATGCGGTGCAGAGACTGTGAGGTGAGAAATCATGAGTGAAGTACATATCAAGATCAATCATCAGTTTGTGACTGCGGAAAGCGGAGATACGATCCTGCAGGCTGCCAACCGGGCCGGCATTCAGATTCCCACCTTGTGTTATCTGAAGAATGTCATCCGCTCCGGTGCCTGCCGGGTATGCCTGGTGGAAGTCAAAGGGGCAAGAGCACTGCTTTCTGCCTGCACAACACCGGTCTCGGAAGGAATGGAAGTCTATACCAATTCGGAAAGGGCAATCAAAGGCCGCAAGACAACCGTTGAACTGATGATGTCCAACCACAACAAGAACTGCCTTTCCTGCAAGCGGAACCAGAACTGTGAATTACAGCGGCTTTGTGCTGAGCTTGGCATCCGGGAGAACCGGTTTGAAGGAGAACATTCACCAGCCACCCTGGAACAGGCAAGCTGGGGCATTGTGCGTGATACAAGCAAGTGTGTGCTGTGTGAGCGCTGCATTGGTGTCTGCCGCAATGTGCAGGGTCTGGGTATTCTGTCCTTGCAGAACCGCGGCTTTTCTACAATCTGCGGTCCGATTGGCAATGGTTCCTTCAATGATGTGGACTGCATGCAGTGCGGCCAGTGTGTCATTTCCTGTCCGACCGGTGCCTTGAGTGAGAAGGAAAACATTCATGATGTGATTCTTGCCATCAATGATCCTGACAAGGTTGTGATTTGTCAGACAGCACCTGCTGTAAGGGCAGCATTGGGTGAGGAATTCGGCCTGCCGATTGGCACCCGGGTGACCCACAAGATGGTAGCAGCCCTGAAACGGTGCGGCTTTGACCGTGTGTATGATACCGACTTTGGTGCGGATTTAACGATCATGGAAGAAGGACATGAACTGCTGGAAAGAATCAAGGGACATGGTGTTCTGCCCATGTTTACCTCATGCTCACCTGGCTGGGTGCGCTACATGGAATATGAATATCCGCAGCTGCTGGATCATCTTTCGACGTGCAAGTCACCGCATATGATGTTTGGCGCCATCTGCAAGACCTATTGGGCAAAGCAGCACAACATTGATCCATCAAGGATCTATGTGGTATCAATCATGCCGTGCATTGCCAAAAAGTCTGAGATTCATAAAGTGGAAAATCAAACTGGAGAATATCCGGATGTGGATGCGATACTGACGACAAGAGAAGCCGCAAGATTGATCAAGATGTATGGCATGGATGATCTGGAGGCACTGGAGCCGGAAGACTATGATCAGGATTTCCTGGGTGCTGCTTCGGGTGCCGGGGTGATTTTCGGGGCCGGCGGCGGTGTGATGGAAGCGGCATTGCGTACATTGAAGCAGGAAACAGAAGGTAAAAAGCTGGAACGTGTGGATTTCAGTGAGTGCCGCGGCATGGCCGGTGTCAAGGAAGCGCAGGTTGAGCTTTTAGGAAAGAAGTACTGGGTGGCTATGGCCAGTTCGATGTCCTGTGCAAAGCCATTGATTGAGGATGTGCGCACCGGGACAAGCAAGTATGCTTTCATTGAGATCATGGGCTGTCCGGGCGGCTGTATTAATGGCGGCGGCCAGCCGATTGTCAGTGCAAGGGCAAAGCATGGACGTTTGGGCTACTCCTATAAAGATCTGCGCATGAAGGCGCTGTATGAGGAAGACCGCTATGCCCCAGTGCGGGTGTCGTGTGACAATCCGCAGATTCAGCAGCTGTACAAAGAATTTCTGGGAACACCGGGCAGTGAGATCAGTGAGCAGCTTTTGCATACTTCCTATCATGCAAAACCGCGTTTTCAGAGATGGAAAACGGAACCTGAAAACCAGCCGTGAGTTTCCTTGGCCTTTTCCTGTGTTTTCAGCCAAAAAATGATCAGGATGGGATATAACTCAAGTTTTGAAGTAAAACGGCAAATAATCAGGTGAATACTGACGATTTGCCGTTTTCTCTGTGTAGTGAATTATCCCTTATTCAAGGCAGTTGAAAATTAATATTTCAGGAGTCTTCTGATGTCTTCCTGTGTGCGGTATTTGTAGGAAAGCTTCATGTTGAATGCCTTGCCGCAATCGTCAATAATTTCATTACGGAAGTGGAACTGATAGGTGTTTTTCTCGAATGGTGCACAGCTGTATTTTCTGAGTGATTCCAGGAGCTGAGCAGCTGTATATTTCCTGTCCAGCCTGATCTGCAGCAGACGGATGATGACCAGGGCTGTAAAGCATACCGTGAAGTGGGCATCAATGTGATCATTGGTTCTTACATAGATCGGCCGTGTATCAAACTCGGATTTAGTAATCTTGAAGGTTTCTTCAATGCGGGCGAGTCCTCTGTAAATCTTTCTGATCTCGATGTCTGTCAGGTTAAGCTCACTAGTTACGATGGAGTAGTATCCATCGTATTTTTCTTCTTCCTTGATCTTGGCTTCATCCAGTTCAAGATTCTTGTCTACAACTTCTCCAGTCTCTTTTGAAAAGCTGAGATTCATTACGTATCCGGAGGCTCCTTTGGCACTGACCTTGTCATATTTCTTTGGATGGGCAATCAGATCCTTTGCCC
>NZ_JAZHUW010000018.1:0-43685 GCF_036453465.1 Lactimicrobium sp. | reverse complement strand
GGCACATCCTTTCAGATACTATTCTATCTGAAAATATTATACTGTAGTGTCATGTATTAAGCTACTCATTAATGCTCAATTTAATTCGTGCGTTATCCTTATCTTTCTTATAGTTTTTCATCTGGATGCCTCCAGATGATGCTGTATCACTAATAGATGCTTGATCTCAATGGGACATTTTCATTAAACGATCGTGGGACATTTTCATTTGCTTATGACACCATGAACCTTCTGTGCTGGAAGTACAGATGGAGATGAAACCAGAAGATCAGCTGGCTGTCCGGAAACTTATTCAGCGTCCTGATTATCATTTTTATCCGGAAGTCAGAGTCATGCATTTCTACAAAACAGAATATGGTGTCATCTGGGGACTGACCGGTGAGATTCTTTACCGCATGACACATTGAAACATCTTTGCTTACAGAACAAGTGAAACAGTATGCGGAACTGCTGCGGTGTTCTCTCTGGATTTGAAAAACAGCAGCACGTCATCATGGTAGAATGAAACGCAGTGGAGGAAACACATGAAATTCGTATTTGCCGGAGGTGCCAGAGAAGTTGGCGGCAGTTGTATTTTTGTCAAACTGAAAGAGAAGGGAATCCTGTTGGATGCAGGCATTCATCAGTCTGCTTCAAAGGATCCGCTGCCTGATTTTCAGGCTGTCCAGGAAGCTGGCAGTGTGGATGCCATTCTTGTCTCTCATGCCCACATGGACCATACCGGATCCCTTCCAGTCATTTCCAAGGCATATCCGCTGGCAAAGATCTATATGACACCGATGACCATGGATCTCACCCGGATCTTACTGGCAGACAGTCTGAAACTCATGAACCGGGAACAGGGCAGTGTGCCTTTATACAGCCAGGAAGATGTCGATGCCATGATGGCAAGAGTTGTACCGGTTCCGTTTGAAACACCATGTGAGATAGAAGAAGACATCACTTTCACCTTCTATCCTGCCGGCCACATTGCCGGGGCGGCCTGCATTTATCTGACGACACCGGAAGGCTCTATCTTCTATTCAGGTGATGTTTCCGGCTTTGCACAGGAGACCATTGAAGGCATCCGGATTCCCAGGCTCCGTCCGGATATCGGCCTGTTTGAGTCAACCTATGGCAATAGACTGCATGCCAACCGGCAGGGTGAGGAGCAGAAACTGATTGATACCGTCAGTGAAGCAGTGACAGCTGGTAAGAAAGTGCTCATTCCTTCCTTTGCTTTAGGACGCGCCCAGGAAGTGCTGCTGATTTTAAGCCGGGCTATGACAAAGAAACAGATTCCCAGGGTGCCGGTCTATGTGGATGGCATGGTCAGGGACATGACAGCTGCCTATCTTTCTCATCCAACCGATCTGCGCGCCATCATTGCCCGCAAGATCATGAAGGGAAACAATCCTTTTTATCATGATGAAATCCAGCCCGTGGATCAAAGCATCAACAGAGAGGAACTTGTACATCAGAAAGGGCCTGCTGTCTTTGTGGCAAGCTCAGGCATGTTAACGGGCGGGCCAAGTGTCACTTATGCAAAGAGTCTTGTACCGGATGAAAATGCTGTCATTATCATTACCGGCTATCAGGATGAAGAAGCTCCCGGCCGCACCCTGCTGAATATGATGCATCAGGAGGATGAGAAAGAGAAAACAGCGGTGATTGATGGCACGCTGCTGCCGGTGAAGTGCAAGGTAGTGCAGGTTGGCCTGTCTGCACACTCTGACAAATCGGAACTGATGGCACTGATTGAAAGGCTTGGCTGCCATCAGATCATTCTGGTTCATGGTGATGAAGATGCCATGCAGGCATTAGGCACAGAACTTTCCAGTGATCTGCGCAATCATGTCTATCAGCCTTCAACCGGCACATCACTGGAGTTTACCCTGCACCATCCCCGCCATCAGGTATCTTTCCATCTGGAAACCATGCATGGCACAGATATTACAGATCCAGCGCAGCAGAAAGCACTCTATGATTTCTGGCAGGATAAATATCCCTTCCGTACATTTACGATCCAGGATCTGTATACACTGTACACAGGAACTGTCGTTTCGATCGAAAAGAGTACAGCAGAACAGAAAGAAGCACTGGATCATTTTAAGAAAGAGATTGAATCTTCTGTTTATTTCAGCCGGGATGCCAGAAGAATGTTTCTGTTCCGGCGCAATAATGAAGCTGAGATTGCAGAAATAACAAAGAAGAAAGAGCCTGCCATGCAGGATGTGCAGGCAGAAATAGCGGGACTGCTGCCTCAGGGCAGTTATCGAAAGCTTGGCTATTACCAGGATGAAAAGGTGGTGAAGATCATCTGCGACTATCCGGATGCCTTTGACAGGAAACTGCTGCAGAAAACAGACGATACCATCTTCCATGATACCGGCTGGCATGTTTCTTTGAATGAGGCCATGAATCATCAGGCAGCGGATATTCTGCTACACAATCTGTTTGCCGGCAATGTGAAGAAGATTTCCTACTATGAAGATAAGAAGGAATATGTGGTGAATCTGCTGGATGAATCAAAGGCCGATCCATCTCTTTCTGCCTTGTTTACAAAGACAACCGGCTGGAAGCTGTCATTCGGGGCTTCTTCTGCAGAGCCTGTTTCAGCAGAAAACAGACCAGCAGTGCAGGATGACATGATGATTCTAAGTGAAGGCAGAAAGCCTCTGGAACAGAATGCAGCTATCACGTTGATCAATGCTATGTTTGCAAATGAAAAAGCAAAGCCGTACAAGATCGGCATCAAGACCATTGCCGGTGTGCGCTGCTTTGAAACTGCCTTCCTGTCTCCTCAGCTTGGTCTGACCCAGAAGAATCTTTTGCAGAAGTGTGCCAATGATACGGGCTGGAATATTCATATTGCTCCAGGTGTGAATCAGAATGCCATTGCCATCCTGCTGGCACAGCTTTGTGCACAGTATGGCATTTCCCTGCAGAAGAATCCTTCGTATCTGGCAGCTGAAAAGACGATGGAAATCAGGACGGGGCAGGATATTCCTGAGGAAATGAAAGACCGGTTCCATCAGGAAACCGGTCTGTATCTGAGAAAGAAAATTTAGCTGTTGTAGTCACCGCCGGAGATGCCGAAATATTCTTCAAAGGAAAGATCGGGATCAATGTTATGCATGGCAGTGGCGGTATCGACACCGACATAGCGGTAATGCCATGGCTCATAGTCATAGCCCGTGATGTCGGTTTTTCCTTTGGGATAACGCATGATAAACCCATACTGATAGGCATTGTTATACAGCCATTTGCCGGCATCGGTATTGATGAAGCTCTTGTCACAATAGGTACTCTCATCATCCCCGTTGAGATCCGCTGCCAGACCGGTCTGATGATCAGAATAGCCCGGCCGGGAAGAAATGGAATCCGCATAGGCCGTACCATCCGCATCAACATACTGATTGTACAGGGTGACCTGCAGATCATAGGAGCGGTATCCCGATCCAAGTGTCAAGGTAATGCCATCCTGTGATGCCGCCGCAAACATGTTCTCCATAGCGGTGGCAGCTTCATCCCGCATCACAGCATTGTTATAGATCTGGGCTACATTGACATAGCGCACATCTTCAGGTGCATAGCCCGAAGGCAGAGGATGTTTCTTATTGGCACAAAACAGGATACTGGTGGGATCTGTCAGCCGGGTATCATTTTCCGGATCGGTGGATGCCGGTGTAAAGACAGCGGCAGGACTGGATGATGCATCAGTGGATGCGGAAGCTTCTGGTGTTTCTGATGTTTCTGCACTGGAAACAGCAGAAGCAGCACTCTGTTTATGATGCATTGTATCCACAAGGGAAACAATGCTGGCCAGGATCAAAGCTATCACGGCTATTACGACAACCAGGCGCTGATAGCGCAGATGTCTTTTCTTTCTACGGTATTTCATGCCCCGACATGATAGCACAGAAATGTTTGTCAATGCAGGCAGACAGTACAAAGATTGAAAACGGCATGTGGTATAATTTCTGCGATGAAAAAGGGACTGTTTATTACATTGGAAGGACCGGATGGCTCCGGCAAGACAACGGTATCCACAAAAGTTGTGGAATCTTTGCAGAAAAAGGGTTATCAGGTCATGTATACAAGAGAGCCGGGAGGCAGTGAGATTGCAGAGAAAATCCGCAGTATCATTCTGGATCCGGCCAATACGAAGATGGATGCCCGTACGGAGGCACTGCTGTATGCAGCCAGCCGCCGCCAGCACCTTGTTGAGATTGTTTTACCGGCATTGGAACAGGGCATTACCGTGATCTCTGACCGTTTTGTGGACTCTTCCCTGGCATATCAGGGCTGCGGCAGACAGATTGGCATTCAGGAAGTCTATGATATCAACCTGTTTGCGACCGGCGGCAGAATGCCGGACCGCACCTACTTTCTCAATGTGCCGGCTGAGGTAGGTCTTGCCCGCATTGCCAGCCGGACCTATCTTGACCGTCTCGATCAGGAGAACCAGGCTTTTCATCAGCGTGTCTATGAAGGCTATCAGAAAGTGATTGCCATGTACCATGACCGCATTGAAGTGGTGGATGCCACCCGTGATGCGGATACTGTCGCAGCAGATGTGGAGGCCCGCATACTGGGACTGCTCAATGGTTAAAGAGCTTTTGCGCAAGATGGAGCCGGTTGTGTATGAGGCATTGAACAATGCCTGTACCAGCGGCAGAATCTCACATGCATGGCTGTTTGCAGGCCCGCCCGGCACTCCTAAGAAAGAAGCTGCCATTCTGCTGGCCCAGAGTCTGTTCTGTGAGAAAAGCAATGGCCTTGCCTGTGAGCAGTGTGAAGAATGCCAGCGGATTGCCAGTAACAGCCACATGGACTTTGCTCTGCTGGATGGTGCAAAGAAGGCCATCAGTAAGAATGATATTGATGAATTGCAGAGGCGCTTCTCTTTGACAAGTGCAGAAAAGGGAAACGGAAACCGCTGCTATGTGATCCTGAATGCGGAAAACAGTTCATCTGCTGCCATGAACAGCATGCTTAAATTCCTGGAGGAGCCAGGTGAGGGCTTAACAGCAATACTGACAACCGATAACATCGGCAGATTGTTACCAACGATCATCAGCCGCTGTACGGTGCTCTCCTTCCGGCTTCCCGGTGCTGACTATTACCGGCAGATCGGGGAAGAACATGGCATGCAAAAGGATGATATTGCCCTGCTTTCCCGGCTTGTCAAAAGCCCGGAAGAGATGCTGGCAGCACCAGCCTCTGCCCCCTGGCAGAATGCGGTATCCATGTTTCAGCAGTATCTTGGCAAGAACGGACCTTTTTCAGAACTGCTGGTGGATTATGACATCAGCTATCGTCAGAGTGAGAAAGAGGATGGCATTGCCATGGTGCAGTATTTCCTTGGCCTGCTGGATCTGTATGCCCATGATGTGATTCTGAAAAATCATGAGGGCCCGAAGTGGTATACAGATGCCCTGGCAGCTGCCCGTGGCAGGCAGGATGACTATGGCCGGCTGATCATCATCTGCAATCAGCAGAAAGAGCGCTGCAATAAGTTCAATGATGTGAACTTACTGATGGCGCAGACATATGAAAGACTGGAGGATTTTAAACGTGAGTCAGGAACTTAAGGAAACCAAAGAACCTGCAGAATCGGTGAGCTATACATACACGGTGCCGGTGCGCTTTGAAGCATCGGGCAGGCCGTACTCCTTTGGCACAGAGAATGCCGAGATTCACAAGGGAGACAATGTTGTGGTGGAAACACAGCAGGGCCTGGAGCTTGGCACTGTTGAGGCAGATGCCGTGGCGGTATCGAAGTATGGCCTGCGTATGCCGACCCGCCCCATTATCCGGGTAGCAACATCACGCGATCTGCGCATCAATGAAGAAAACAAGCGGGAAAATGACCGTGCCTTTGCCATCTGCAAGCAGGAAATTGAATATCTCAAGCTGGATATGAATCTGCTCAGTGCCCAGTACACCCTGGACAGATCCAAGGTGCTGTTTGTCTATCTGTCTGAGCAGCGGGTGGATTTCCGCGAACTGCTGAAGAAGCTTGGCAGCCGGCTGCACTGCAGGATTGAGCTGCGCCAGATCGGTGAGCGTGATAAGGCCCGCATGGTCGGCGGCATCGGCATGTGCGGCATGGAATGCTGCTGCAGAAGATTCAAGAGCAGATTCGATGTCATCTCCATCAATATGGCCAAGAACCAGCTGCTGGCCTTGAACATTGATAAGCTTTCCGGCATGTGCGGCAAGCTGATGTGCTGTCTGAAGTATGAAGACAATGATTACAAGGAAATGACCGCCGGCCTGCCCAAGATGGGATCCCAGGTGGAATATGAGGGTGAGATTTACCGTATTACCAATATGAATGTGATGTCCAATGAGGCAAAGCTGGAAAATCATGAAAATACGGTCTTTCTGACTCTGGATGAGCTGCGGGAAAAGGCCATCCCGCGCAAGGGTGTGGTCATGCAGCACAAAAAGGATGATCCCAACCATCCTGTCCACAAGAATATCATTCATGTCGGTCAGCATCCTGAGCATAAGGAAGCACTGCATACAGAAGCCGCACATGAAAGACCATCACGCAATGGTGATGGCAGGATGGCATCCCGCCGCCGTGAGACCAGTGGCAGTGAACCAAGCAGAAACAATAATCGTACAGAAGTACGTACGTTTGGCCGCCGCAATAAGAATGAACAGGCAGGCAGACCTGCCGCCAAGGCAGCACCAAAGAATACAGAAAGAAAACCTGCTAAGAATGTGACGGTACGTACGTTTGGCCGCCGCAAGAAAGAGGAGAACGCGTGAAACGCCAGAAGTCGTTTGAGGAGGATGGCCCAAAGCTCTATCTGGTGCCGACTCCCATTGGCAATCTGAATGAGATGACGCCAAGGGCATTGGAAGTGCTGTCAAAGGCAGATGTGATTGCCTGTGAGGATACCCGGACAAGCGGGCAGCTGCTGCACCATTTTGGCATTCCCAGCCGCCTGATTGCCTATCAGAACTTCAATGAGGATACCAGTGCCAAAGGCATCATCAAGCTGCTGCAGGAAGGCAATACCGTTGCTTTGATCTCTGATGCCGGCTATCCATTGATCAATGATCCTGGACAGAGACTTGTCAATGAGGCAGTCAATGCCGGCTTTCCCGTCATTCCTGTTTCCGGCTGCTCGGCCTTTCTGGATGCCCTTGTCGCATCGGGATTAAAGGCACAGCCATTCTTGTTTGTCGGCTTTCTGCCGCCATCCCACAATGATCGAATCAAAGCCCTGCAGATGTATCAGAACTATCCGATGACATTGATCTTTTATGAAGCACCCCATCGGATTGAACGGATGTTAACGGATGTTCTTGCTGTGCTGGGAAACCGGCAGGCCGTGCTGGCCAGGGAACTGACCAAAGTGCATGAGGAATTCCTGAGAGGCACCATTGAAGAACTGCTGGAAGTCTGCCCCACGTTAAAGGGTGAGATGGTTCTGATGGTGGAAGGTGCAAAGCAGGAAGAAGTCCAGGTCAGTGATGAGGATGTTCGAAAGTATGCCAATGCGCTTGTGGAACAGGGCATCAGCCGCTCGGATGCGGTGAAACAGACAGCAAAGAAATTCAATCTGGCCAAGAACCGTGTCTATGAGCTTGTGCATGGTGATCCGCAGTAGAAGTAAGCAGAATAGTGAAATTGCGCCTGTTTGATGTAAAATAAGGAAGAATTTAGCAAGCGAAAGGAATAGATCTATGAGTGCTATACTGTCTGATCCGACCCTGGTCAAAGCATTGCTTGTTGTGCTGATTGGCATGATTGTGGTGCTGAGTGTGGCGGTGGTTGTTCTGGCCGTCAAGAAGAACCAGATCGTTTATGTAGAGAAGGAGACGCCGGCGTCACCTTCATTATCATCGTCTTCATCATCTTCACGTACAGTACGGCCTGTGCATGCCGCCGCAGCTGCACCAACCGCCACGGCTGCTCAGCCGCTGGTGCTGAACAAGGCACAGCCGAAGGATGACCTGGATCTGATGCAGTTCAAGAACCCGCATGCGGATGAGGATGAGGCAATGGAGACAAACGTTGTGCCTTCCATGCACAACCAGCCTTCCAGCCGTATCCCTCAGCAGCAGGACGAGGACCAGCCCGTCAGCCAGGCCATCACGGGTGTATCTTTGACCATCATGATCGGTCAGGCCAAGACAGAAGTTTCGGTAAGAAATTTCCCATGTCTGCTTGGCAGAGAAGCAGATGTCTGTGATGTCATCATCTCAGAACCGGCGGTATCCCGCCGTCATGCCAAGCTGCTGCTCGAACATGGCGAAGTCTTTGTCGAGGATGTATCGGAACATAATGGTACATTCCTGAATGATATGAAACTGCCGCCGCTTGGCAGAGCAAGACTGCATACGGGCGATCTGATCACCCTTGGCAGAGCCCATATCCGGGTCAATGCCTGGCTGTATAACGAATAACCCGGAATTCCGGGCTTTTTTGGATCATTGGGGAAAAGGAGATTAACCATGAAGAAGTGTATCAAGTGTCAGGAAGAAATTGCCGATGATGCGGCTTTCTGCCCGTTCTGTGGAACCAAACAGCCAGAGAAGGCAGAACCATCTGAAACAAAAGCAGATACAGAAGAGGTAACAGCAGAAGAAACGACAGAAACAAAGCCGGCAGAACCTGAAAAGACAGAGACTGCCACACAGGAAAACACTGCAGCTGAAGAAACAGCAAAGACAGCAAAACCGGATAATACTGCTGCAGAAGAAACAGCAGAAACGAAGGAAACAGAAGCTCCGGAAAAAGCTGCTGAAGAAAAGAAAGAAATAGAAAAGACGCCTGCAGAAGAGCCGGCAGAGACAAAGCCGGCAGAGCCTGAGAAAGAAGAGGCAGCAGAGACAGCCGCACAGGAAAACACTGCTACAGAAGAGACAGCAGTACCAACAGGTACAGAAGAAACTGTGGAAGCAGCAGAGCCAAAAGAAACAGAAGCAGCTGCTGAAGAAAAAACAGAGCCAGAAAAAAAGCCGGCAGAAGAAACTGCTGAGACAAAGCCTGCTGAAGAAAAAAAGCAGGAAGAAAGCAAGGAAACTGCTGAGGCACAAAAGAAAGATACAGAGCCTGCCGCAGATGATAATCCACAGGAAGAAAAGAAAGAAGCTTCGGCACCAAAGGAAAAAATCGAAGAGAAAAAAGAACAGGCAGAAGAAAAGATCAAGGAAACGGTTGAAAAAGTGAAGAAAGAACGTCCGAAGGCGGATGTTGACTGGAAGTCGTATCTGATGCCGTTCTGGGAAGTAATCAAGGATCCGTTTGCGGCTGTCTCTCTGCCATGGGTGGATGCTGGCATTGCCATTCTGCTTTCTTTGATTGTCAATACATGGCTGACCAGATCCTTTGCCGTTAGTGCTCTTGAGTTTGTGCTGCAGGCAGTAGGAAGAACGGATATCAATGTGTCCATTGCCATGAACAACATGGGCTATACCTTCTCTTCCTTCTTTCAGTGCGGCATGGTCATGACCGTGATTGTGATTGCCTTCTTGTTTCTGGCGCGCTTTATCAGTGAGCGCAAGACAGCTAATGCAGGGGCCATTCTACAGGAAATCTGCGGTTCCGTGTTCTTTACAAGCCTGCTGGCTCTGTTAACAATCATCTTCTCTGCTATCACACCAGTGCTTGGCACCTTCGGCGTGCTGTGCCTGCTTGTTTATGAAGTGCTGATCCTGCATCAGGATATGAAGAATACCAACGGCTGGCTGCAGCTGATTATCCTGACACTCTTCCTGATCCTGCAGGTTCTGGCTGTTTATCACATGATGCCGACCAATGCCTGGTTTTAAGATGCAGGAAGGAACGGGAATCCCGGTTGTCTGGATCGGCAAAGATCCAGAAGAAATACCCGTTTCCAATCCAATCCTGTTTGTCTATGACTTTGACTGGGATGCCTGTTTATCCCCATGGCCGTCACCCAAAGTGTTTAAAAAAGGCAATGACTTTGCCGGCGGCGCAGATGCATTTCTGGATGTGATCAAACCACATCTGCCAGAAAAGAGCATCATTGCCGGCTATTCTCTGGCTGGTTTGTTTGCCCTGTACGCTGCCACGAAAGAAAACTGCTTTGCCGGTGCTCTTTGTGCTTCTGGCTCCTTGTGGTATCCGGGCTGGATTGACTGGCTCAAAGCACACCCCATCCAGGCAGAGGCAGTATATCTTTCGTTAGGAGATACAGAAAAAAACAGCCGCAATCCGGTTCTTGCGTCTGTTGAAGAGAAAACAGTGGAAACACAGAAGTATCTGTCTATGACACATACCTTTGTGAAGGAGCCTGGCAGCCACTTTGCGGATGATACACCGCGTGTGGTACATGGTATTCAATGGCTGAACAGCGTGCTTTAGCGGCACGCTTTTTCTTATGCTGTCTGTGTTCTGGTCAGGTTCTGCAGCCATTTGTAATGATAGAAGTGCACCATGACCCAGGGAATCTTGCCGACTTCATCCAGGCATGTGCAGGCATAGACTGCCAGAATGGGCCAGTGGAAAAGGAAAGCGCCTGCCAGTGCGGTTGGGATGGCAATGCACCACATGGTTACAATGAGTGAATGGATATCAAACTTTGTATCACCGCCGCCGTCAAAGATGCCGTTGATCATGATCGTGTTAACACATCTGCCGATCATGTAGAACGATGTGATTACCAGCATGCCGATGAGGTACTTTCTGGCCATGCCGGTGAGCTTGTAGAACTGCAGGACAGCTGGGATAACAGCCAGGATGAGAATGGCTGTCATAAAGCCGACCAGGAAGCTGATCTTCATGATTCTTGTGCCATAGTCTTTCGCTGTATCCATGTGATTCTGACCGAGTTCATTGCCAAGCACAACACCGGCTGCACCGGCAATACCGTTGCACATACAGCAGGCAAGATCTCTGACAACTGCCGCAACACTGTTAGCGGCAGCGGCATCCTGGCCAAGGTGCCCCATGATGGCGGTATAGGAAGTAAAGCCAATGCCCCAGAGCAGTGAGGCAAACAATACCGGCAGGGAAATGCGGGCAAAGTCTTTGGAGAGAAGCTTGTTTCTGTGAAACAGAGAATGCCAGCGGGGATGCAGATAGCCGTCTGATGAAGAAAGGGCGATGGACCAGATGAGCTCAATGATTCTGGAAATCAGGGTGGCAATGGCAGCGCCTCTTGCCCCAAGCACCGGGAAACCAAGCAGGCCAAAGATCAGGATCGTATTGAGACCGATGTTGATCAGAACGGTCACTGAGGAAATGGTGGCTGCGGCTCTGGCATGGTCACTGACTTTCATCATCATCTGGAAACTCTGCGAGATGGCCACAAGGAAATAAGACCAGCCGGCAATGCGCAGATACTGACAGCCGATTTCTTTCAGCGTCGGGTCGTTGGTAAAGAAATCCATGAGAATGCCTGGTGAAAAGACACAGGCAATTCCAAACAGCAGATCAATCAGCACGGACAGCCTGAGCATGATGTGGAAGATATCCGTCATGGCATCCATGTCCTGTTTACCCCAGTACTGGGCTGCCAGGATGGAACCGCCGGCAGTGATGGCTGAGATAAACATGGTCATGACAAACTGCACCTGGGTTGCCAGTGATACAGCAGACATGGAATTCTGGTCCAGACGGCCAAGCATGATGGCATCTGCTGCTGCCACTGCTGCTAACATCAGACTCTGTAAGGCCAGAGGCAGAGCCAGTGAGAACAGCTTATGATTGAAGACAGAATCCGAAAACAAGCCTTTTTTCATCCTCTGCTTCCTTAGTCCTCAATCTCATGGAAGATAGGTTTCATATGGTCAAAGGTGCAGAACTGTGTCAGGCCGATCTCTTCTTTGACAATCTTTCTGGCTTCTTTGAAATGATCACCAAGATACTTTGTGCTGTGGGCATCTGAGCCAAAGGTAAAGATCGTGCCGCCAAGATCTTTATAGAGTCTGAGAATCCTGCGGCAGGGCTGGGTATCTTTGAGGCCATAATGCCAGGAAGACGTGTTGATCTCAATGCCTTTGCCATCCGCAATGGCCTGTTTCAGAATCGCTGCAATGATATCCTCTTCCTTCTCAAACGGATATGGGCCGGCAGGATCATAGCGGGATAACAGGTCCAGATGGGCAAGAACACTGTAATGCTTGAAGTTCTGCTGCACATGCAGAATCTCTTCATAATAGGCATCATTGTATTCCTTCTGGCTCTTTCCCTGGAAATAGTCTCCATTCCAGAATTCTTTATCGTCTACCTGGTGCATGGACAGCATTACAAAGTCGAGATCATTCTCATACTTTGCATACAGCTTTTCGTAATCAGGTATGGTATGGGTCTGAATGCCAAACTCAAGGCCTGCTTTGACGGCAATCTTTCCCTGATATTTCTTCTGCAGATCATGCAGTTTTTTGAAATACCGGGGATAGTTCACATTGGCAAGAGGATCCTGCTCTTCTTTGGAAGAATTGATGCCATCCCCGCCCCGGTAAAGAATGCCTCTTGGATCATCCCAGTCACGCTTGATGCCGTAATCCACATGATCTGTAAAACACATCTCATCCAGGCCAATCGCAATGCCCTGTTCAATCTGGTTCTCCATCAATTCCCGGGAATCATCCGAGAACTCACAATGCAAATGATAATCCGCAATCATCTTTCCTCTCCCATCTTCCTGTTTTTCAGGATATCTCTTCCGATTTCATATAAGCCTGTCCATAACAGGCTGTCTTTGTCTTTGACGTGAACAAGCTGAATATGAGGATCCAGCTGCAGGCCAAAGGATGCCGACTGGATATCTTCTTTGATCAGATCACTTGTCCAGGCAATCAGATCCGGATCCAGCACCGCGGCAATCGCACCAATGCTTTCGGCTAACATACGGGCAGGATCCCTCTTTGTCGTCTCTTTCTTCTGATCCTCTGTTCCCCAGGGCAGATAGCGCATCTCACCAGCCTGATGGCTTGTGCCATTGTACAAACGGCCATGAATCACAATGCCGCAGCCAATCATCTCCGCAGCCGGCTGAAACACAAGGGCAGCTGTATCCACATCCGGAATCTTGTGCACCAGCCCGATGCACATTGCATTGGCATCATTCTCATTCACCCACTGCACACCTTCCAGTTCCGGGATGTCATGCAGATCCGTATTGGCAAGCAATGGCAGATCACAGACCCCGATCGTGCCATGCATACAGACACCTGGTACACTGATGGCAAGTACTGAAATCTGCTGATCTTTCTCTAGCAGTGTTGCAAGGGCATGTCTGAGATCCTGTACGCTGCCTGTTTTTGATGACAGTTTCTGCTGTAACACAAGCTTTCCATCCAGCTTTCTGCTCTCAATCTCAAAGCAGAAATCATCTCCATTCCGTATACATGCCAGCATGCCAATATGACAGTACTCCGGATTCAGCTGATACTGCTTGGCATGGCGGCCGGTGCGTGAAGGCACATCTGCCACATACAGGATCTGTCCGGACAAAAGCAATTCCTTGAGAATATTGGCCATGCCGCCAGTAGAAATCCCACACATGGCACACAATTCCATCCTGGTATGACATCTTCCATCAAAGAAGATTTTCCGTACAGTTTCGATATCATCCTGTTTCAGCTTCGTATTCCGATTCATTCGTCAACCTCTGACGAAATGATTATACGCTCTTTTTTTCCTCTTGCAACAAAAGAAAAGCACTGCCTGCACAGTGCTTCAGAATACGATGAAGTCTTCATTATGGAAGGAATAGCCATAGGTTTCAATGGCTCTGTCTGGATACAGGATTGCCAGTGCTCTTCGATACGTATCAATCTGTGCCTGGTATCTCTTCCTGATTTCCTCATTGGCGGCATCATCTGTCTTGAAATCAATCATGATGACCTTTTCACTGTTTTCTGCCACAAAGTCCATGGCACCGGTAATCGGCTGCCTGTCTGCCTCATCAATGACATAGAAGGAATATTCTTTGTGGATATTCATCTGCAGGCATTGCTTGTAAAGAGCAGTGTTGGCAAAGTGGACAAGTTTAAGCTTGTCAGCAGGCATCAGATCATCTTCATGGATGTCCTCAATCGTCCAGACTTTGTTTTCCAGTGAGGCAATGGTTTCATGCATGAGGGTGCCGTAGGCCTTGCCGGATTCATGGCTTGTGCGGGACAGCGGCGGAATGCTTGTATATTCCGTGTCACTTGGCCGCAGGGCAGCTGCCATCGTCTCTGTAACAGACATGTGCGGCAGCTCACTTGGGTATACCGTTTTCTTCTTTTTCAGCCTGGGAACGGCTGCCAGTGACTCATGATGCACTTCAAAGTAAGGCCCGTCCTTCATCGCTGCCAGAATCAAACCGCTCATGCCCCGTCTTGATGCAATGACGCCTCTAGTCAATGTGCGGCTGTAATCCCGCTTTGGCTCACTGTCCACAATGAACAGACGCTGCTGCGGCCTTGTCAAAGCAACATACAGCAGGCGGATAAACTCCTCCTGATCTTCCAGATTGCAGGCATGGGATACCGCCAGCTGCTGTACGGTTGGCCGTTTCAGACGGGTGTTGATATCCATCCAGCCAAGGCCCAGTTTCAGCTCATCATGAATGATGATGGGTGCTTTATCATCCTGGAAGCGGTTCTGCGAGTCGGACCACAGAAAGACGATCTTGTACTGCAGGCCTTTGGACTGATGAATCGTGCATACCCGAACGACATCATCATCCGTGCCATGAGACAGTGCTTCACTGGATTTCTCATCGGCGCCATTGCGCATCATCACCACAAAGTCATACAGACCCACCGGCTGTCTGGCATTGATCTTCTGACACAGGAAGTCAAAGTTGGCCTGATCTTTGTCAGAAAGAAGATTATAGAAATTGTTTGTCTTTGCAATCTGATCCATCATGGCGGGAATGCCATCTTTTTCTGCTGTCTGCCGCAGTCTGGCAAACAGATCAAACAGTTCAGGATGGGCTTCTTTGACACCCTGTACAAGCGTTTTATGCCCGGTTTTCATTCTGGCAAGCTCTTCATCGGAAAACTGACAGAAGGCACTTGTCAGCACCGTTGTCATACTGATCGCATCTTCCGGATTCAGCATCCACCATGCCATGGCCTGAATCAGCTGACAGAGATCGGACTTCCAGAAACCCTCCCGGGCATCAATGTCATAGGGAATCCCGGCATCATCAAAGGCATTGCGCAGGGGAATCTTGCTGGCATGGGAACGTACCAGCACGGCAAAGTCAGAAAACGGATGGCCTTCTTCATGCATAGAGGCAATATGGCTGGCAATCCAGGCAGCCTTTAACTGCTTGGCATCCTCATTCTCTTCATCAGAATCTTCATCTCCCTGTGCTTCCGGAGAAGACACAAAGGTAAAGATGACCGGTACCGGTTCTTCTTCCTGCTCTTTGCGGCCAATGGCGGCCTTATCATCTTCCGTATAGCGGTCATGCATGCCTTCCACATTCATCAACGATCCAAACAGGATGTTATTAAACGTGACAATGCTCTCCATGGAACGGAAGTTGTGACGCAGGGTAATATGCTTTTCTTCAGGGTCCTGCAGGCATGCCCGCATCAAAGCAGGTCTTGCACTGCGGAAACGATAAATCGACTGTTTGACATCGCCTACCCGGAACACATTGTCTTTTTTAGCCACGGCATTGATGATTGCATTCTGCAGGGTGCTTGTATCCTGAAACTCATCCACCATGATCTCATCATAGCTGTCCCGGATGCGGCCGGCTGTTTCACCATGATCTGCCTGCAGAATCGCCAGCACATAGCGCTCCATATCCGCAAAATCCATGCATGTATTGGCTGCTTTCATCCGGGCAAACGTATCAGCAGTATTCTCACACAGGTCCAGGAAATCACTGACAACGGGCACCATGTCATTGGCATCGGAAACAAGCGTGCTTTCATCAATGGCACCGGTTAAGAGATCCTTGATGCGGGCATTGAAGTCTTTGCGCAGCCCGTCATAGGGCAGATTCTTTGTGGAGGCACTTGTTTGCAGTAATGCCAGTGTTTCCAAAGAGGAAAGATACAGGCCCCAGCTGTGATGATGCAGGGCATCCAGGATATTCTGAATGCCATTGCGCACACCCTGCAGTGTCTTTGGATCTACTTTTTCATCCCCCTGGGCTGCGGTTTCCATCTGGTCCAGCAGATCATTGAGATTGGATACCGAAAGAATCATGCGGTCAAAGAACGCAGACAGAATATCAGGATCAAAGTCAGACAGGGAATTGACATGGCTGTATTTATCACGGCAGTCACGATAGAAAGCAGCGGGATCATAGGCAGACTGGGCATGGGTATTGACACTGTTTACTGCCTGTTCCAGGGCGCTGTAATCTTCACTGCGGGCTGAAAACATGGTGGCAAGACGGTATGCCTTGTCTTCCTCCATCGCACCAAGACACGTACAGAACGCTTCATGTGACATCACCTGTCGGCTGCCTTCATCCAGGACATTGGTACATACAGCCGGGTCAAGACCAATCACTGCTGCATATTTCTGAATGATGGCAAGACACCAGGAATCAATGGTAGTAATCTGGGCAGCAGATAAAGCTATGAGCTGATCACTGATCCAGTTTTTTTCTTCCGGTGTCTTCGCATCCGCAAGATGCTGGCTCAGTCCCCCGGCCAGACGGGATTTCATTTCCTGGGCAGCAGCCTTGGTAAAGGTCATGGCCAGGATTCTTTCCAGCGGCACATGGTCCACCAGGCACCGTTTCAAAAGGCGCTCTACAAGCACACTTGTCTTGCCGGCACCAGCCGATGCCGACACAATCACACTGATGCCGGTTGTATCACGGGCATCCATCTGCTGTTCATCCAGCATGCTCAGTCCTCCTCCTTGATCGGTTTGATCTTCTCATAGCGGCCATGAAAGCGGCAGATGCCGCGGTAATCGCAGAATGTGCAGGCCTCTTCCTTTGGTGAGAGCGAAATATTGCCTGCCTGGATCTGCTGATAGAAATAGCTGTAGAGATGTTCCATCAGTGCCTTTGCCTGTGAATAGTCACGGATGGTCGTCAATGAAGCAATATGTTTCTTATTGTCATCCAGCTCTGTTTCCCGCTTGACAAACGTCCACCCGGACAGCTTTCTTGCATTCAGGAAGGCATCTTCAATCTCTTCCTCACTCTGCTGGTTCCAGACAATCTCTTTTTTCTTGCCGCGGCCCTTGGCACTGGCTGCAGCCATGGTGAGATCCTTTGTCTTCAGGGAGTAATAGTAGGCACCAGCCGGTGTCAGCCCGGTGATTTCCTGGGCAATGACAAGATAGGTCAATAACTGCAGCTGCAGGCCGGCTTCCACCTTTGGCTTGGAAAGAGTGTGCTGGGATGATTTGTAGTCAATGATGCGCAGCAGCTCATCACCATAGACATCCATGCGGTCAATTGTGCCGCGCAGGAAGACATGATCTGTCATCGGATGATGTTCAAAGTGATATTCCGCTTTTGACGGCACAAAGGAAGTATGCTTTTCAAAGTCCTGCAGAAAGGCAAGGGCATCCAGCAGGGAAGCAGTCATGCGATGGCTGGATAAAGCAAGCAGATGGGTTTCATGAGGATGTGCTTTGGCCAGAATGTCATAGCAATCCTCTACAAAGGTCTGTACTTCTTCCTCTTTCATCTCGGCATACTGCTTGTGATATTTCCTGACAGCCGTTTCCATCAAAGCGTGCTGCATGGTGCCGATGGTAGCGGCATCCAGCATGGCTGCATCATTTTTGCGTACTTTCAGACCGGACTGGATAAACCAGCTGTAAGGACAGGCAAACCAACGCTCAATGGTAGAGATGGAACCCGTGATGTGATCCTCTTCCAGATACAGTTCCTTTGCCAGAGTAGCCGGAAGGACATGGTCTTTCTGTACAAATGGTGCAAGGCGCAACGGCCGCATTGGTGTCACGCATCTGCCAAACTGTTCCTGCAGCTCATAGGCTACCTGGATCTCACGCCCCTCATAGTCACTGACACTCCAGGAGTAGTGTAATGTCTCACCGCTTTGTTCTACCCACTGCAGGCAGTCCATCCAGGCATCATGGCGCTCACGCAGGCTGGGATATTCCTGTATGTTTTTGATGTAGGCTTCATCAAACAGGCCGGTGCAGGGCGCAAAGCCCGGCCAGCTGGTACCGTCGCATCCTGCCACATAGCTGACTTTGCGCTGAGAGACAGGATGCTTGAGATCTGTTACCAGACAGAACGTACTGGCAATCGTGTGATGAGAAACAGACGCATTCTTTAATCCTGCTGATACAAAGCGCAGATCATCGATGGTTTCTATCTGATCCAGCACATCATTGAGAACATTGCGCACGGCCATCAGTTCACCGGCCGCACTTTGATCCTGCAGATCAGGATGATGGCGCAGGATTTCAAAGGCATGGATGGAAAGATCCACCGGATCCAAAGAGGAAAACAGCGTATCCAGATACGGCTGGCAGGCATCAAACCATGCCTGTGCTTTTGTTTCAAGCTTTTTCCAGCCATCTGCCTGTGATGCAAAGACAGGATGTGCTGCAAAGATGTCTGAGACTTTTGCGGGCAGTTCATTGCCTGTCAGCATTTCCATAAAATAGTCCATCAAAGGTCCGTCTGCTTTGATCGGGAAGCAGTCAGCAGAAATGGCTTTGGCAAGCGAGGTGCCATCATTGTTCAAGGCCGCTTCTATTAGCAGCACAAACCGCATGGCCATCCGGTTGGGCTCATTTCCAGTCAGACTGGAAAAAGGGATGCCATAGCGGCCAAAGACTTCTTTGACAACCGGCAGCTGGGAGGCAGGATTCGTCAGAATCACAGTACATGGTACATTCTCTTTACAGATGCGCTGGGCAATGCACTCGATCTCCTGGCGTGGATTCAGGGCATGGGACAGGTCTGCTTTCACAGGCAGAATCTTTTCCTGCCAACGGGGCAGTACATCTTCCAGCTGCTTCATCAGCCGGTATTCAAAATCATTTCTGGCAAACCAGGGCAGAATGCAGGCATCCGGATGGTTCTTCAATGCGGCCATATCCTCATCCAGATGTGCCATGGTGTTTTTCTCACTCAGGGGCAAAGAGACAGCTGTTTCCACAAGCATGGCCAGCTCTTTGTCACGCTGGGTATCCTTTGGTAAAGAAGAAACAGGAATCTTCAGAAGAATGCAGGTTCTGGCAAAGGAAAGGATTTCCTGGAAGAAGGCAGGATAGTGGAACATCTTGGCAAAGATCGTAAAAGAGTCTGCCTCTGGCAGTACTTCTTTCTGCAATAGCAGAGCCAGACGCAAGGAATCATCCGGTGCACTATGGAGCTGGGTGGACAGAGGTTTGACCTGCAGTCCGCCTACACTTTTTTCTTTGCTTTGCAGGGCCATTTCCTGCAGGACAAGCTCACCGCGGTAAGCTTCACTAATCATCAGTTTCGTCATGTCATGATTATAGCATTGCCAGACGTCTTAAGATGGCGCTATACCGCAGGCAGGCAATGGCATAGGGCTTGGTGTACATGATATAATCAATGCGATTCACAACAAGGAGTTTTCAATGAGAAACTATAACAGAAATTATTGGTGGCTGTTTCTTCTGTTCTTTGTATTTATAGGCGGAGAGGGTATCTTTGATTCAATCGTTCCGCTTGTGATTATGATCATCGCCGTAGCTGCGATTGCCTTTGCGGCCGTTAACTCCAGTAAGAAGGCAGAGAATGCCGGTGGAAGCAGGCGTTCTTTCCGCTCTTCTTCCTCGCGTTCTCTTTCACCGGACCAGCGGGCCAGAATCAATGTGTTTCTGCGCAGATATTTCCAGCAGCGTCCTGCCCTGCGGGTGTCGGATAGTTTTACCCTCCGCCTGCATGGATCCCGCTATCAGTCTCTGACATCGCTGGATGTCTACCGGGGTGGATCCTATCTGTCAGACTTTGACAGCTTTGCCAGCCGCTATCCTGATACGTATGAACAGATGATAGGGACACTGCTGCAGATGGCACGGGGCCAGGAGGCTGTTCGTGATGATGTGGTGGATGTAGAAGCTACAGAGCATGTCGATCAGCCTGAACAGAAACAGGAAACAGAGCAGACAGAAACAAACACAAAGACGGTGCATGATGCCCAGTATTTCATTGATGAAATCAATCGTCTGAATGAGGATATTCCAGACAAGGAAATCTCGGATTCTCTGTATGAGACATGTGCCCTTTTGAAGCAGATCCAGCAATTGCAGAAGAAGTTTCCGGATTCTGCTTCCAAGCTGGAAAAGCTGTATGCCTACTATCTGCCGATTCTTCTGAAAATACTGAATCAGTATGATACGTTGCAGAGTGTGACCAGTGATCCTAACTTTGCACCAACAAAACAGAAACTGACCAAGACCATTGCCTTGATCAACCAGGCGATGAAGACCATCATTTCTTCCATGACAGACCAGGACTTTATCAATCTGTCTGCCGATATTTCTACATTGGAAGCGGTATTGCAGAAGGATGGCCTGGCTGGTGATGCCGGGATGGAAATGCCGTCGGGTGAGGATGACAGCAGCAGGAAAGTGTAAGGAATACTATGGGGAAAGACCGTCGGGATAAGGAAGAAGAGAAGCAGCGTCTGTGGAAAGAGGTGATGGGGAAGGACCGTTCTCTTTCTGCATCGGATCTGGAAGGATTGAAGAGTACTGCGGATGATCAGAATGTGCTGGTCAATGATGATGAGGCAATGTCACAGCTGAATGCGATTCTTGCCAGACAGCAGAAACAGCTGGAAAAGATGACCAGTGAGATTTCACCGGATCAGAAAAAGCTCAATCAGGATATGGATGATTTAAGCCGCAGCCTGAAAGAAGACTATCATGTCCAGGAACCAAAAGAAGAAACACCGGTGGATGACAAAACTGTCTTTTCAGAAATGGAAAAGACACTGAATGATGAGATCATTGGCCAGAAAGAGGCAGTGCATTCCTTCTGTGCAGCCCTGCGGCGTCCCTATGTGATGGGGTTTGAAAAAGGCCATGCCCGCAATGTGATTCTGATCATGGGCAAAGAGGGCGTTGGCCGGCATGCCTGTGTGGCAGCGGCTTCCCGCATCCTCTATCAGCATCAGATCTTTACTTCTTCTCAGGTCAATACCATTGATCTCTCCCGCTATACAAGTGCTTCCCAGGAACAGGTCTTTGTACAGGACCTCTACCAGGCACTGCACCAGAATGGCGGCATGATTGTGTTTGAAAACTTCAAACAGAGTTTTGCCCCATTCCTGCGCATGGTATCTTCCCTGGTGGAAAATGGCAGTGTGCTGCTGAACAAGCGGTATGTACTGCGTCAGGGCATCCTGGTAGAAAACCAGAGTGGCCTTGTCAAAGATGCTGTGGATTCCCTGTCTGCCCAGGATAAGTATCTGATCTTCATCACCCATGGCACACTGGGAGATGTGCAGGATGCCTTTGGGGCAGACTTCATGAAACATGTGCTGGATACCATTACGTTTTCAGCACTTGATGATGATGCCATCAAACAGATCATTTCCAAACAGACAGAACAATTGCAGCAGCGCTGCACAGAGCAGCTTCATCTGACAGTAAACATCGATCCTTCTCTCAATGACTGGGTGCTTTCCCACTATGACAAGGACCATGGTGCCGATGCTATCATTTCTTTATTCAAAGACTTCTACATCAGTCTGTCTGAGGCTGTGCTGAAAGACAATGCCAGTGGGATTTCATTGAAGGTGGATGGCGATGTGCCATATGCCTTCTATGGGGATCATAAGACACCTGTCTGCCGCAGTCAGAATGTACAGGCAGAGATGGATGCGGTAGAAACAGAGCTGAACAATGTGATCGGCCTGGACAATGTGAAAAGCTATATCCGCTCTCTGCAGGCACATGTGCTGATCAACCAGCGCCGCCGCCAGCAGGGCTTAAAGACAGCTGAGATTTCCAAACATATGATCTTTACTGGCAATCCTGGTACTGGCAAGACAACCATTGCCAGACTGTTTTCCCGCTATATGAAAGCCATTGGTGCCCTGTCACAGGGACAGCTTGTCGAAGTGACAAGAGCAGATCTTGTGGCAAAGTATGTCGGCCAGACAGCCCCATTGACGATGTCTGTGATCCGCAGTGCTTTGGGCGGTGTGTTATTCATTGATGAAGCCTATTCGTTATACAGAGGCAAAGATGACAGCTTTGGCTTAGAGGCCATTGATACACTTGTCAAAGCAATGGAAGACAACCGGGATGATCTGATTGTTATTCTGGCTGGCTATAAGAAGGAAATGTCTGCTTTTCTTGAGGCCAATTCCGGTCTGAAGAGCCGTTTTCCCAATATTATTGAATTCCCGGATTACACCGGGGAGCAGCTGATGGCTATTGCCGATCAGATTGCCAAAGGCAAAGGATACCGCATTGAGGATGGTGTCAAAGCACCATTGACTGCCTGGTTTGATCAGAAACAGGCAGAAAGTGCAGCCACATCCGGTAATGGCAGACTCTCCCGCAATGTGGTCGAGGAAGCCATTCTGAAACAGTCAGAAAGACTTCTCAAAGAAGAAAATGCAGATATGGATCTGTTAAAGAAGGAAGATTTCACTATTCTGGCACAACCAGAACAGACAAAGCAGGGATAAGAAAGACCAGGGCCAGCATACCGGCTCTGGTCTTTTCAGAAGATTGCTTCAAAGTACGTCTTCATTTCTTCTTTCTCATCAAAGGAGCCATCATGGCTGGCCCAGTCAAAGGCCATGGCCATGCAGGCACTGTGGAAGGTGTAAATCATCTTGTCAGGATCACCATGCCTGATTCTGCCGGCAGCCTGTCCTTTTTGAATAAGAGTACGCTCCAGTACTCTGATGTCACGATCTTTGTCTTTGGCCGGAATGCGCATCTTATATACACTGAACTGCTGCAGGCCTGTCTGCATCTCTGAGACAAAGAAGGCTTTCATCAGTCTTGGACCAAGTCTCATGGAGGTTGTGATGCCATATTCCATCACTTTCCACAATTGTTCTCTGGGATCACCCATCATCAGTAATTCCGGCATGATGGAATCTACTTCATCCTGCACCATATCATAGTAGGCCCCGCAGATATCATCCTTGGAATTAAAATAGTAATAGAACGTTCCCTTGGTGATGTGGCAGGCCTTGCATATGCTGGCAATGGTTGTGTTTTCATAGCCCTTTTTTTGAAACAATTCCATGGTCGTACGGACAATATTGGCTCTGGTATCTTTCATCATGACTCCTTGTTTGACTTTTTACCGGATTCGTTCAGATTCTTCTTCTGTCTGCGTGCAGCTGTATAAGAACAAACGCTTTAGACAATTCTAAACTGAATACGTAAAAGATTGTACTACAGTACAAAAGGAGAATGAAATGTTTGACAGACTTTTCGAACCGATGCAGATTGGCTCTCTGCAATTGAAGAACCGGATCATCATGACTGCCATGGGCACACGTTTCTGCAAGGACCGCTATGTCACTGACAGACTGATTGCCTATCATGTGGCAAGAGCTAAAGGCGGCGTGGCCTTGAACACAGTTGAAGTATCCTCTGTTGAGGCTTCCTCTGCGCCGAGTATGTTTCTGTCTTTGGATGATGATAAGTACATCGAAGGACATAAGAAGCTTGTACAGGCCATTCATGATGCCGGCGGCAAGGCATGCGTGCAGCTGTGGCAGGGCAGCATTGCCGTAGGCATGGATCCTAAGGCAAGAATCTTTGTCGTGCAGGATACACCGTTTACACCAACCTTTACGATGCCTGGCATCACGGTGGATGAGATTCATATGGTTGAAAAGGCATATGGTGCTGCTGCCAGACGGGCAGTGGAAGCTGGCTATGACTGTCTGGAATTCCATTGCGCCCATAACTATCTGCCGCATAGTTTCCTGTCCGGCGGATTGAATCACCGCACAGATGAATATGGCGGTGATCTTGCGCACAGGGCGAAGTTCCCGCTGGAATGCATCAAAGAGATCAGAAAGAACATGCCTGCAGATATGCCGCTATTTATGCGCATCGATGCCCAGGATGACTTCCTGCCGGGCGGTAATACGATCGAAGACCAGATTGCTTTTGCAAAGACGGCAAAGGAAGCCGGTGTCAATGTGCTGAATGTATCCCGCGGCAATGTTGTCACGCCGGCGATGATGTATGAAGTACCGCCGCTGGATCTTGCAAGAGGGTTCAATGTGGACAATGCGGCCAGAATCCGCAGGGAAACCGGCATGATCACCATGGCAGTCGGCAGAATTAACACACCTGATCTGGCAGAAAAAGTGCTGGAAGATGACAAGGCAGATCTGGTTGCTATGTCACGCTTTGTGCTGTGTGATCCGGATGCCCCTAATAAAGCAAAGGAAGGCAGAGCAGATGAAATCAAACGCTGCATTGGCTGTGATCAGGGCTGCCTGGATGGCTTTGCGGATCTTGCTGGTTTCCCGGAAGGCATCACCTGCATGCGCAATCCAATGGTCGGCCATGAAACTGACTGGGCTTTGAAAAAGGCAGAGAAGAACAAGAAGGTATTGATCATCGGCGGCGGTGTCGGCGGCATGGAAGCAGCGCTTGTCTTAAAGCAGCGCGGTATGACACCAGTACTCTATGAAGCATCGGATCATCTGGGCGGACAGTTCATTACGGCTGGCAAGGCACCTCACAAGGAAGAAATGGAAGCTGCGGCCAGAGATATGGCAAAGAGGGTAGAAAGAGCCAATATCGAAACGCATCTGAATCAGAAAGTGGATGAGACATTCGACTTTGCACCATACGATGATGTCATCATCGCAGCTGGTGCATCTCCAATTACATTAGGGCTTCCAGTTCCCAATGCCCATGAAGTACTCAATGGTAAAAAAGAAGTTTCTGGCAAGGTGGTTGTCATTGGCGGCGGCCTGGTAGGTCTTGAAGCTGCAGAATATATTGCCTCCAGAGGAAACAAAGTCACTGTCATTGAGATGCAGGAAAAGACAGGCAATGGCCTTGGTGCTGCCAGAGCTGCCTGCATGAACATCCGTCTGCAGCAGCTTGGCATTGAGCAGAGAACTTCCACAAAGTTTGTCAGACTGACAGACAAGGGACTGATCGTTGAACATGATGGCAGACAGGAAGAGATTGTGTGTGACAATGTGGTTGTTGCGATTGGTGCCAAGGCAAATGACACTTCTGCCATCGTTGATACGTGCAAGGCAGAGAACAAACCAGTACAGATCATTGGCGATGCTGTACGGGCAAGACGTGCATTGAATGCGATTCATGAAGGCTTTGCCACAGCCCGCACGCTGTAAAGCGGCGATGATCCGTTAAGGTTACAAGACCGTTTCTTTGGAAGCGGCCTTTTCTTTATGAAATATTTTGAAGCTGGATCAGAAAAGCAGTAGCAAAATCTGATGATTCTGGAAATGAATTGTATAGTGAAATGACTGCTGTCTGTGCTAGGATGCTGGAAGAAGGAGGAACGGGTGATGGAGTTCCACATTGAGGAAAAACTGACATTTACAGTGACTGGCATTTCCAGACATTTTGACTTGAAAGATTGCTATCAGAAGATTCCGGCGTTCTGGGACGATGTGATGGCTGCGGGAGAACAGCGGCGTATTCTTGGCATGTTCGGGGTATGTTATGATTCCGATGATCAGACAATGGAATATATGATCGGTGATCTGTATCAGCCCTGGGAGAATGTGCATGACGGTGATACGGTGCTGACGTTTGAAAAAGGACTGTGGGCGGTATTCCCATGCCATGGAGCTTTGCCGGATTCCTTACAGAAGGTAAATACAGAGGTATGGTCAAAGTGGGTGCCTGAGCATCAGTCTGAGTATGCCCTGCGTGCGAATTACAATATTGAAATGTATGCGCCGATGCCAAAAAAGCCGGAAGATATATACACGGAGATCTGGCTGCCGGTAAGGAAAGTAAATGGCTGATTGTAAGTATTCAATGATCATTTTGTAAAATCCGTACTAATCAGGTCAGCATGCTTGAAATCTGATTGGATATCAACATAATAGATATTGTTCACCGAGATGGTGAGAATGGATTGATTAGAAAACTGGAGGAAAATTGAAGATGAAGTACAGATGTGTTGTATGCGGTCACATTTATGATGAGGAGAAGGAAGGCGTCAAGTTCGCTGATCTGCCTGAGGATTGGGTATGCCCTGTCTGCAAGGCTCCGAAGTCCAAGTTTGAGCCGGTTGATGAGACCGAGGATCTGAAGTGGGATTCCGAACATGTTGTTGGTGTCGCTTCCAATGTTCCGGAAGAGATCAAGGCACAGCTGCGCAATGAGTTTGCCGGTGAGTGCTCTGAAGTTGGTATGTATCTGGCTATGAGCCGTGCTGCTATCCGTGAGGGTTATCCGGAAGTTGGTATGTTCTACAGACAGGTTGCTTTCGAAGAGGCTGATCACGCTTCCCGTTATGCTGAGATGCTGGGTGAAGTTGTCTCTGCTTCCACAAAGGAGAACCTGAAGGTCAGAGTTATGGCTGAAAATGGCGCTACCAATGGCAAGACAGCACTGGCTAAGAAGTGCAAGGAACTCAATCTCGATGCCCTGCATGATTCCATTCATGAAATGGCAAGAGATGAAGCACGCCATGGCAAGGGCTTCAAGGCTCTGCTCGACAGATACTTCAAGGACTGATCAAATTAGCTTCATCAGGCTCCGGAAATTTTCCGGGGTCTTTTTTAATCTTTAAGATTTCTTAAGGTTTCGTTTGCCGGGATGGAAATTTGCTACAATGATGGCATATGGGGAAAGTATTGAAAAAGGGGATTCTTTGTTTTCTGATCATCATTGGTATGTCTGTCTGTGCTCTGCCTGTCATAGCACAAAGCAGGTCTATCCGGATTGTATTTACCGCCGGTCTTGCCGGTCAGCTGGATCCGGTTCAGGAGATGAATGAAAACGGAGATACTGTGCAGACAGGCGGCTTTGCGGCTCTTGCAGGAACGATTGCATCACTGCGCAATGATGCCACCCTGGTTCTGGATGCCGGCGATTTCTCCTATGGCACAGCATCCTCCCTGCTGGCGTCTCAGGGTACCATTCTTTCCCTGATGAAACAGGCAGGCTATGATGCCATACTGCCAGGCGAAAAAGACTTCTCTTATGACCAGGATACACTGGTATCCATGTGGAATGCCCAGGTGGACAAACCTGGTATCATTCTCAGCAATGTTTCCATCTCTGACACAGATGTCTTCCAGCCATCACTTCTGCTTGCCTGCGGTGATGTGCAGGTTGGCATCTTCGGTGTTTTTTCTGATGCCCTGTCAGGCAATGACATCTCTTACCAGGAACCAATCGAAGCGGCACGCACCTGTGTCAAACAGCTGCAGGCACAGGGTGCTGATTATATCATTGGTTTATGCCATGACAGTGCCCTTGAGGATACATCACGTCTGTGTGATATCCTGTCTGACAAGATCGACGGTATCGACCTGATTATCAATGGCCACCAGATGGAAATGACGCCTTCTGCTTCAAAGGAAAAGAACACCTGGATTGTCAATGCGGACAGCCAGGGCAGGAATGTGGGCGTACTGGATGTCAATGTGGATGATAACAATGCCGGGATCTGCCAGTATGTCAGAATTGATTCTGCCTTGGCGGATGAAGGCATGTCTGCCTCTGTCTCCTCAGCCAAAGATGCACTCCGCCAGGCCTTCCGTGATCAGGGCATCGATCCTGATGCGGCTATTGGTGTCAGTGATCATGTTTATACAGATCCCAATGAAGAGCGCAGTGACACCCGTGATTTCATCATGGATGCTTTGAGTGATGCCTGGAGCCATCAGTCAGTACTGCCGGGACGTTTTGCAGTATCTCTTGCCGGGGCGGATGAGCTTGTGTCCGCTTTGCCTGATGGTGAGATATCTGCAATGCGTCTGGTCAATACAGGTCTTGTGTCATCTAAGAGTGGACAGCTGACCCAGCCATTATATGGTGCTTATATAAAAGGATCAGATTTGAGAAAAATCTGTGAGATTGATTATCTACAGGGAAATCGTAATGCACTGTCTCAGCTTGCCATGGGCAGGATGAAATATACCGTTCTGGACAAACGTCTGCCAATGAACCAGGTGGTGGATGTCTATGTGCGTGAAACGGATCGTTATTGGGCGAAGGTTTCCGATGATGTATATTATCCGCTTGTATATACAGAACGCGTGAAACAGATTCTGGAAGATGCGGCTGCAGAGAGCCATTCGTTCCTGCAGGTGGCATTGTATGGCGATAACCAGGGAACCCTGGCCGCGAGCAATGCACCGTTGAAAGCCGTGGATGGAAGTACGATGAGTGCACTGTGGGCAGAAACGGAATATATCGCGTCTTTCCCACGTGGTGAGGATGCCGTGCATTCATTGGCAGGAAGATATACCGATTCCATTGTGAAAGTGACATCTGTCAAGATGAACGTACATAACTACTTTGTGCATACATCCCGCTTTGGCTGGATGGTATATCTTGGCATCCTGCTTGCCCTGGTGATTCTGATCATCATCCTGCGTATCTTTGCCTGGATCTGGGGACACATGCATCCATCGCAGGCAGGGGATGATTGAGAAACGATGACATGCTATAATTCTTGCAAAAGTGAGGGATGACCATGAGTGAAAATAATAAGGAAGCACAGGCTGAACCAGAGATTGAACTGACACTTGCCGGGGCGGATGAAACACCTGCTGTTAAGCCAGAAGAGCCCAAGGCAGAAGAACAGCCGGCTGCGGATGCCTATGATGAAAGCAAGCTGAGTCCGAAGGAACAGGCAACGGTGGATAATTTTGCCAAGCAGATTGACATTACCCAGTCCAACATTGTGCTGCAGTATGGTTCCCAGGCCCAGAAGAAGATCACCGATTTCTCTGATACGGCCTTGAATAATGTACGTACCAAGGATCTTGGTGAGGTTGGCAAGCTGCTGAGTGATCTGGTTGTGGAGCTCAAAGGCACAGCCGAGGATAAAGAGGACAAGGGTCTGTTTGGCATGTTCCGTAAGAGCGGGACAAAGATTGAGGCCATGAAGGCAAAGTATGCCAAGACTGAGGCCAATGTCGATAAGATTGCGGATGTGCTGGAAGATCATCAGATCCAGCTGTTAAAGGATATTGCCCTGCTGGATCAGCTGTATGAGCGCAACCAGCAGAATACCAAGGAGCTGACCATGTATATCATTGCCGGCAAGAAGAGACTGGCGGAGGTACGTGAGAAAGAACTGCCTGCCTTGCAGGCAAAGGCCAAGGCATCTGGTCTGCCGGAAGATGCCCAGGCTGCCAATGATCTGCAGAATGCCTGTGACCGCTTCGAGAAGAAGCTCCATGATCTGATGCTGACCCGTACGGTGTCCATCCAGATGGCACCGCAGATCCGTCTTGTGCAGAACAATGATACGATCATGACGGAAAAGATCCAGTCTACGCTTGTCAATACGATTCCGCTGTGGAAGAACCAGATGGTTCTTGCCCTGGGTGTGGAACATTCCCGCAAGGCAATGGAGGCAGAGCGTGCTGTCAATGATATGACCAATGATCTGCTCAAGAAAAATGCCGAGACACTGCATCAGGCAACCGTGGATACCGCCAAGGAATCTGAGCGCGGCATTGTGGATATGGAAACATTACAGCATACCAACCAGGAACTGATTGCGACACTGGATGAAGTGCTGCAGATCCAGAAAGAAGGCCACCAGAAGCGAATGGAAGCCGAGAAGGAGCTGACCCGCATTGAAGGTGAGCTGCATCAGAAGATGCTGCAGGTAAACCAGTAAGCATCAAAACAAACAGAAACAAAAAGACAGCTGCCATCGGCAGCTGCTTTCATGAAAGGAAGCTATGGCCGCAAAAAGAAAGTACACAAGAAGAAAGCGCAGAACAAGAAGAACATACCGCCGGAACAAGTCCAACAGAATGCCTTTGTTTCTGGCTGGCATCTTTGTGCTGATTGTGTGTGCTGCCATCACTTCCTGTATCAACCGGCAGGATGATTATGAGTATGATCCGGTGACAGATGTGCAGATGAATACTGAAAACCGTGAATACAACATGTATGACATGAATAACCTGATTTCCAATAATGGCATCTACAGCTATGAGGATGATAACTATACATCCCAGTTTGGTGTGGATGTCTCAGAACACAATGGCACCATTGACTGGGCTGCCCTGAAGGCAGATGGCGTACAGTTTGCCATGATCCGCATTGGCTACCGGGGCTATGACCAGGGTGCGATCAGTGAGGATGCGGCTTTTGAGAGAAACATCAAGGGTGCCCATGATGCCGGTATGCAGGTTGGTGTCTATTTCTTTTCACAGGCGGTCTCTGAGGATGAAGCAGCTGAAGAGGCCAAGTGGGTCATTGAACGCCTGCATTCTGAGACCATTGATCTGCCGGTTGTGTATGACATGGAAATGTATTCGGATGAGACCAATGCCCGCGGCAATACAACCACCAGAGAACAGCGCACCACTGATGCGGCTGTTTTCCTCGATAATATTGCCAATGCCGGCTATACACCGATGCTGTATGCCAGCACCGGCACCTATGAAACGGTCTTTGATCCCCAGTATCTGACTGGCTATCAATTCTGGGTGGCAGAATATGATACCGTATGCAGCTATCCTTATACCTATGCCATGTGGCAGTATTCAGAAAGCGGCTCTTTGAATGGCGTTTCGACAAATATCGATCTGGATCTCAGGCTGCTTCCAAAGCAGTAATTATTGATCCTTGTCTTCCATCTCTTTCAGCACCGTCATGGTGCGCAGATATTTCGGTATTACCGTTCCCCGGGACAGGTCTTTGACCTTCTCAGGGAACGTTTTGTTTTCGGTTTCCACAAGCACGGTAATCTCTTCATCATACATCGTATCTTTGATGGTCCCCTGCTGGCGCAGCCATGATTCAAGGGTGCCCTGCATGGCATAGGGGTAGCGCACCTCATACACATCCACCGGTACTTCCTTGACTTTCGAGGCACTGGCAAGTGCATCTGCGGTAATACCGCCATAGGCACGGATCAATCCCCCTGCACCAAGCTTGATGCCGCCAAACCAGCGCACCACACAGGCACATACATCCTGGATGCCGCTTTTCTTCAAAGCTTCCAGCATCGGGACGCCGGCCGTACCGGCGGGCTCACCATTATCATTGGAACGCTGCAATTGATTATTCTCTCCCATCACCCAGGCGGTGCATACATGACTGGCATCATGGTATTCCTTCTGCACTTCGTGAATGAAGGAACGTGCTTCTTCTTCACTGTGTACCGGCCGTAAGATACATAAGAAGCGGGACTTGCGGATGATGGTTTCCTGATGGTATTCTTCTTTGATCTGCATGAAAGTATTATACACATCCCAAAGGAAAGAGGGCAGAAGATGGGCGATCGATGATAAGATAGATGCGATGAGCAGAATACAGCAGCTTGATGCACAGATTGCCAATATGATTGCGGCCGGTGAGGTCGTGGAACGGCCCATGGGGGTTGTCAAGGAACTGGTGGAGAATGCCATTGATGCCGGCAGTACCAGAATCGTAGTGTCCATTACAGATGGCGGTATTGAAAAGGTACAGGTAGAGGACAATGGCTGCGGCATGGATCACATCGATGCCAGAATGGCTTTCTTACGTCATGCAACAAGCAAAATCCGTGTCCAGAATGATCTCTGGAACATTCATACATTAGGTTTCCGCGGGGAGGCACTGCCTTCCATTGCGTCTGTATCCAAACTGACCATGAATACAAGTGATGGCAATGATGCCACCCACCTGGTCATGGAATATGGCAAAGAGACAGCCTATGAGGCAATGGCATGTCCGGCCGGCACTTCCATCACGGTAGAAGGACTGTTTTACCATACACCGGCAAGACTCAAGCATCTGCGCTCCGCCAGCTATGAGGCATCTTTGATCCAGAACCTGCTTGTGTCCTTTGCCTTAAGCCATCCGGAGATTGCGTTCCGCCTGTTTTCTCAGGACAAGGAAGTATTCCGCACCTCCGGCAATGGCAATCTGCTGGAAGTGCTGTTCCAGGCAGCCGGCAGGCCGGCTGCCGAAAATGCTGTCAAGATCGATCTGAATGACTTTGATTATCATGTGACGGGCTATATTGTCAAACCGGTGATGACACGTGCTTCCCGCACCATGGAACATGTGTTCATGAATCATCGGATTGTACGGGATTTCAAGCTGTATAAGGCTATCCAGGATGGCTATGGCAATGCCCTGCCTTCCGGCAGATATCCATTGACGGTATTGAATATTGATATGGATCCGCATCTGCTGGATGTCAATGTACATCCTTCCAAATGGGAAGTGCGTCTTTCCAAGGAAACACAGCTGGAATATCTGATCCGTGACGGCATTCATGATGCTTTGAATCAGGCCGTGCCGGTACCGGAAAGCAGGCCGGTGGTGCGCACACCGTACTATCATCCTCAGTCCTTTGATGCCGAAGATCTGCGGCCGGTGCAGACAGAAGAAACAATAGAAACACACAATACAGAAAAGTCTGGTGAACCAGTCAGAAGTGGCATAGAACAGTCACACAAAGAGATAAAACAAGAGATACAGCCGGAAAAACAAACCGAAGAAAGGTCAGTGCAGTCTGCAGAACCAACCGAACCAACTGAAGTGCAGCAGGACAATGCTCTGCTGTCTCATTACAGTGTCAGGGAAGAAAAGAAGTATGAGCCAAAGAAGAAGGTCTTCCCGCAGATGTCACTGATCGGCCAGTACAAGGAAAAGTGGATTCTGTGTGCCTGTGAGAAGGGAATTGCGGTGGTGGATCAGAAGCGGGCGATGGCAGTGGTGAAGTTTCAGCAGGTTCTCGATGGCCTGCACAAGGAACCGGTGATGTCCAGCCTGCTTGTGCCATATACCATTCATGCAGGTGCAGATCTGGTATTGCGCCTTGGTGTGATCAATGATCAGGTTTCCTGCCTGCATATCCACTTTGAGCCATTTGGCAATGATACCCTGATGGTACGTGAAATACCTTCCTGGCTGCAGGATATGGACCCATCTGCTTTCCTTGAGGATCTTGTGGATGCGTTCCGCCATGATGAGAAAGTAGATGCGATGCGGATTCTGAAGCAACAGATGACAAAGACCGTTGTTTCCCGCAATCAGAATGCAGTGCTTGGCAAAGAGGAGATGCAGGCATTGCTGGATCAGCTGTCAGGGTGTGAAGATCCCTTTGTGACAACAGATGGAAAGCCGGTCTTTGTGATTGTGGATGAAAAGACACTGGCCAGAGGTTTTCGATGATGAAGAAGGTACTTGTGATTGCCGGACCAACAGCGGCGGGCAAATCTGAGTTTGCGGTGGAAATGGCAAAGAAGCTGGATGGCATCATCATCTCCGGAGATTCGATTCAGGTATACCGGGGCTTTGATATTGGCTCGGGTAAGATCACAAAGGATGAGATGCAGGGAGTTGATCATGAATTGATTGATATTCTTGGACCGCGGGATCATTACAGTGCTGCTGACTTCCAGAAGATGGCCCGTGCCATCATTGCACAAACAGATCAGTTTCCCATCATCTGCGGCGGCACCGGCCTGTATCTGAAAGCATGCCTGTATGACTATGACTTCCCAGAAGAAAATCATGAGGAAACGGTTGATCCCGCATGGGAGCAGATGGATAACGATGCCTTATATGCCCTTCTCTTACAAAAAGATCCTGTCCAGGCGGAAAAGATTCATCCCCATAACAGAAGAAGAGTATTGCGGGCATTGACGATTCTTGCCCATCAGGGCCAGACAATGTCTTCTCTTGAGGCGGCGCAGAGCCATGAACCGGTGTATGATATCTGGATTGCCGGCTGCACCATGGACAGAGAAAAGCTGTATGCGCGCATCAATGCCCGTGTAGAGAAGATGTTTGCGATGGGTCTGGAACAGGAAGTGAAAGACTTGCTGCAAAGTGGAAGCACCTTTTGTGATCAGGCGATGCAGGGTATCGGCTATCGGGAGTTTGAGCCATATATCAAAGGAGAATGTACGCTGGATGAAGTAAAGACACAGATCCAGACACATTCCCGTCAGTTTGCCAAACGCCAGTATACATGGCTGCGCCATCAGCTGCCGGTACACTGGTTTGATATTACCGATCCCAAAGAAAAACAGAAGATGGTGGAAGAAATCATCGATTGGAGCAGATCATGAATATGTACGAGAAAATCAAACACTTTATACGCCGCAATGCCTGGTATGACTTTGGTATCTGGGCTGGTATTTCCATTGTGCTGGCAGGGTTGATCCTGCTGTGGCTGCATGAGAGATGGTCCCTTGATGCTTTTGTGCTTGTGGCCATGATGGTATTGATCCCCGGTGCGGTAATCATTCTGTGCGTCTGCCAGCATCGTCTTTCCAGGCTGCGCAGCCTGATCCAAAGCGGCGGTACGGTGGATGCCTTTAAGAATGAATCGTGGATTTCACTTGAGAAAGGTCTAATCCTAGGCAGAAACTGGCTGGTGCAGCAGAATGGCGGCCATGTGTTTCTGGCTGCACAAAAGCAGATTCAGGATCTGCATGTGGAAAGACGGCTGGATGGCAATGGCATTCTGCAGGTTTGTGCAAATGGCAGAAAGATGAACTGCCTGTTGGATCTGCAGAACCATCCAGAGCTGGAAAACATCCTTGTATCATGGCAGCAGGGCAGTAGCATCTGTCCTGCCTGTCTTGGCATCAATGATCCTGAGAATCATTTCTGCATGCACTGCGGCACGCCATTGCAGAACTAGTGTGAACATTCGATGAAAGATGAAACGTTTGGGGCTGGTTGTATAGTACCTGGATTGACAAACGTTTTGAAACACGTACACTGATAAATACCCCGATGGGGGACAGCGAAAGGAGCTGAAAATTCATGGAATTCAATCGTGAAAACGTCTATTCCGCGGGCGGAACCCTGCAGTCGTATCTGTCCCGTGTATTTGTGACCATGGGTGCAGGCCTGGGCATTACTGCTCTGGTGGCCGCCCTTGGCTATTTCAATATCATGTCCGGAGGCTGGATGTACAAGATGCTTGCCAATGGCTCAATGAGCATTGCCTTCCTGGTGGCATTCATCGTACAGATTGGTCTTTGCATTTCAATGGGCAGAAAGCTGACAACCATGACAAACGGCACAGCCAGAGCCATGTTCTATGTCTATGCCGGTGTGACAGGCTTTACGTTCTCCATTCTGCCGCTTGAATTTGGGGTCGGCACTGTCTTTACAGCCTTTGCCTTTGCGGCAGTCATGTTCTTTGCCTGCGCCATCATCGGCCACTATACAAACGTGGATCTTTCCCGTTTCTCCGGCATCATGATCGGCGGCCTGTTTGCTTTGATCCTGGCATCCGTACTGGCGATGTTCATTCCTTCACTGCGTGACAGCCTGGTGATTTCCTACATCGGTGTCATCCTGTTTGGTGCATTGACGGCATGGGATATGCAGAGAGTCAAGGCCATTTACTATCAGACCCAGGGCAATGAAATGCTCAGCGGCAATCTGGCCGTCTATGGCGCATTTGAGCTGTATCTGGATTTCATCAATATGTTCCTGTACATCCTGCAGATTGTGGGATCCCGCAGCAGTTCCCGGAACTGATTGTGTTTACACAAGGCAGGGCTTCCTGCCTTTTTTCGTCTTTGATATATAATCTTGGTGGATATGAAGATAGAAGAATACAGACTGAATGAATACCGGCATCAGTTCCTGACGATTGAAGCGGATGATCTGACCGAAACCCTGAAGGATCACATCAAGATTCATGAGGATGACTGCTTTGCTTTATGCTCGTGCTATTGCAGCGATGATGGCGAAGTGATGTTCAATGTGCTTTCCGTCGGTCCGGGCTGGGAGGACTGTACACGCGGACTGGATGATCCTGAAATGCTTGGTTTCTGGTCCATGCAGGATGTCTTTGGCCGTACGGCAAGGCTGGTGGAACCGGATGAGGATCTGCAGAAAAAGAATGCGCCGTTTCTGGCATCGGTGGAAAAAGATGTGGATGAGGATCTGCTGTTTCTGCGCAATGATGCCAGGCTGGATGATCTGCGCAATGCGGCCTATGCTGATATTGTGCTGACCGGCTTTCTGGAAGGCAATGAAATTCATGAATATGAGGCGTGCCTGTCTGGTACAGATGGTCCGTTTATTACCGGCTATACAGCCGAGGATGTGCCAGGTCTTTCCCAGCATACGCCATTCAAGGCAATGCCGTATGCCGTGGATGATCAGGTCAGGCTGATCGCATTGTTTGTGGGTGATAAGCTGAGTGTGACTGATGAAGAGGCGATGGAGAAGATCCGGAAGCTGTCTGATCAGATGGGAATATCGTATGAAGGGAGAGTGTACCGCAGCTGATGAGTAAGAATCATGATGTGAAATACAAATGTCCGTACTGCGGATATGGGTTTGATATGACGGTGTATGATGCCGTCAATGTCCAGCAGGATCTGGATCTGCGGGACCGGTGTGTCTATGGTGAGATCTTCCAGCAGGAATGCCCGCACTGCCACAAACAGTTTCTGGTCCAGAATGATCTTCTCTATGAAGATCCCATTCATAAGTTTGCCATCTGGGTCTGTGCCCATGACTTTAGCAAGATGGATATCAAAGCCTTCACAAAGCCGCTTGTACAAAAAGGCTATGTGCTGCGCCGCTGCGCCACTGTCAAGGAATTTACGGAAAAGATCCAGATTCTGGAAGATGGTGTCAATGATGTCATGGTGGAACTTGCCAAGTATGACTGTTTCATTGAGTTTGTGGATAACAAGAAAGGCAAGCCGGAGGATATCACTTCTATTGAATACCAGCGCACTGAGAATGATGTCATGCATATCAATGTCAAAACCGGTGATAAGGGCATGGCTTTCATGATTCCAACCGCAATGCTGGAAGAAGAGATGAACCAGAAACCAGAACGCTACAAGGTGGATGATGCTGAAATGCCATTGGTCAATGCGGACTGGATGGTTTCACTGTTTATGTCGCCGGCTGGCAAAGCATAACAGCAATACCGTTTCCTGAAGAAGGAGACGGTTTTTTAATGCAGAATCGCTGTTTTGACTGCCGTATATTTCTTTTCAGGTACGGGCAGATGGCTGCCATCTGACATTATCCTGAATCGCTCAATTCTGACAACATGAGCAGGATTGATCAGATAGCTGGCATGAATCCGCAGAAAAAGACTGGAAACTGATCATCATAAAAACCACTGGAGATTATCTGCAGTGGTTTTCAATTTCCTTCTTATCTGTATTGCTCTTTCTTGACGCCAACTGCCTCTGACAGGAAGTCATTTCCCATCTGGGCGGCAATCTCATCCACAATCACTTTGCGGTCTGCTGGGTATTCCTTATACCAGCCGCCGATCCAGCCAGCTTCAATCAGTGGCAGAAAGTCATTCTCAAGCTGCCTCATTTCTGAAAGGATATGATTCTTCTCTGCTCTGGATCTGGAAGAGTCCATGGAAGCACGCAGGTGTTTCTGGTCCGTCAGGGAGTCAAAGATGAGCTTGGAACGGATGGTTCCATATAAATATAACTGGTACGGTGTGACGGCATTGGGATTCAGGCCTGCCTGTGTGCATGTGTCTGCCAGCAGACTGTGCAGTGCCCGGTAGGAATACGCCTGTTTCCGGCTGGTCAGGAAGAAAGGCCTGGCTTCCTTCTGCGTACCAAGGCCAGGATGGTATGCATTCAGCTTCCTGGCATAATCTCCAAAGAACCGCCAGACAGCAGTTACCTGCCAGGTTGTACTCCCACTTGTACTTCTGCTTTCCAGCTTCATGCGGTCTGATGGCATCGTTCTTCTGCCGGTTGTCTTCTTCTCCAGGTAGGTGCCATCCTCAAATGCCATCAGCAGTTCTTTTTCATTGCGTGGATTATAGATAAAGCTGTTAACATGAATGCTTTCCATCTGCTTTGGCTTGAGACCGATATGCATCATGAATTCCAGCAGAATCTGTTTCTTTTCCGGCAGCTTTGGCAATATGTGGATCAAAGCCCGGATATCGCCAGGATCCGCAAACATATCACGAGAATAAGCAGTGCGGGATCTGATTTCGTTGTGCATGATGCCGGCAAAAGGATTCTGATAACCAGGAAAGACAGAGGGACAGGCGGCCATGCGGCTGCCGGCTGCCCGCAGTGTTGCCTTGTAGCGGTGGACGGTATTGGCACTCAGCGTACCATCTTTTGCTTTCTCATCCAGTTGGGTAAAGTAATCCCTTGCGGCCTGAGGAGTGATGGTCAGAATGGAATACTGGCCATCATGCCAGGCATACAGAAGGTTGATCACTTTGCGGTAATCATTCATGGTGGCCGGATGGTCCTGCAGGGTGCGCATCATTGCAGACCACTGCTGATCGTTCAGCCCGGCCGGTAAAGATTGTGTCATCGTGGTTTCCCCGCTTTCTATGGTTCTTTCTGTCTGCATGATAGTGTACCCTGCCGTATGGTTTCAAGCCGCAGTTTCAAAAATCACATAAAGTCACATATTTAAGACATAATTCTGCGGGACGTATTTGCTATCTTATAACTGCACAAGGAAAGTGCACTTTGGATCAAAAAGAATTGCTCCCCCTTTAGCAATTCGCCAAAGATTCTATCCCCTTAAATAAAAAAAGAGAGAAGGCCCGGTGTGAGGGCCTTTTCTCGTGGTTTGACACTGTAAAAAAGCCATGGTACAAAGGAAACCATGTGGGAAATGGAACGTGAAATCCTGAAAGATAAGATCAATGGTCTGAAAAAGCCATGCATTGTGGCCATTGATGGCAGATGCGGCTCTGGCAAGACAACACTGGGGACACTGCTTGCCAGTGATCTTGATGCAGACTTGCTGCACATGGATGATTTCTATCTGCAGACATTTCAGCGTACCCCGTCAAGATATGCAATGCCAGGTGAAAACGTGGACCATGAACGGGTGGAAGAAGTTCTGAAGGCATGGCGTATTCATCAGCCCTTTACCTATCAGAAATTCAACTGTGCAAAGATGGCATTGGATGAGACGGTTTCTGTACATCCGAAAGATATCCTTGTGGTGGAAGGATCCTACAGCTTTCATCCTTCTTTGCAGCCATATTATGACCTATGTGTGTTTGTGACCATTGATTCTGCCCTGCAGCAGACCCGCCTTCTTGCAAGGGAAGGACAGGAAAAGCTTGCCGTATTCAATGCCCGCTGGATTCCATTGGAGGAGGCATATTTTTCTGCTTTTGAGGTGGAAAAACAGGCGGATGTCGTGCTGCATTCTCATGAATAACAGCCACTTGCGGCCATCTGTCTGGCCGTATTGGTGATTTGATTGCTTTAAATCTTTGTAGTGCTACAATATTCCTGCCTCTGGGAGGGTTTTTTTAAGCATGAAGATATTAATCGTTGGCGCAGGCAAGGTGGGATATACCTGTACGGCGCAGCTGTCCAGGGAAGGACATGACATTACACTGGTGGATGTGCGTCCTGATGTGCTGGAGAAGGCACAGGGTGCCTATGATGTCATCACAGTGACAGGAAATGGTGCTTCTTTGACAACTTTGCAGGCAGCCGGCATTGCGGATATGGATGTGCTGATTGCGGTATCCAATGCGGATGAAGTCAATCTGCTGGCATGCATTACAGCCAAGCATCTCAACCCGCATATCAACTGTATTGCCCGGATCCGTGATCCTGAATATGTGGATCAGGCATATCAGATGCGCAATGAATTCGGTCTGTATCTGGTTGTCAATCCGGAACGTCAGGCAGCCCATGAGATTTTCCAGCTGCTGAAACTGCCGGGATCTTTGACCCGTGAGACATTTGCCAAGGCCCGCATCGAGATGATTGAACTGCGTGTGGCTGATGGATCACCGATTTGTGGCAAGCGGTTAAGTGAACTGGAGAATGCCGTACACACACGGGTGCTTGTATGTGCTGTTGAGCGCCAGGGACATGTCATCATCCCGAATGGCGATGTCATGATTATGGCCGGTGACAAGATCTCGGTGACGGGTTCCAGTGACAATCTGCACCGCCTGCTGTCTGAAATGGGCATGATCAAGAAGAATATCCGCCATGTGCTGATTGCCGGCGGCGGCCGGATCAGCTATTATCTGGCATCTGAACTTGCCAGATCCGGCATGACAGCCAACATCATTGAATCGGATGCGGGCCGCTGTGAAGAGCTGGCAGATTTACTGCCGGATGCGACGATTGTCCATGGCGATGCGTCCAGCCAGTCATTCCTGGAAACAGAAGATCTGACCGATTATGATGCGGTGGTCAGCTGCACCGGTATTGATGAGCTGAACATTGTCATTTCCATGTATGCGTCCATGTGCCATGTACCGCTGACCATTACCAAGCTTGGCCGTGGTGACAGCAGCCGGATTCTGGACAGCCTGCCGGTAGGACCGACGGTATGTCCGAAGGATCTCTGCACAACACATATTGTCCGTTATGTCAGAGCAATGGAACACAGTTCCGGACTTTCTGCATTGTCTGTGCATAAGATTGCGTCTGGCAATGCCGAGGTGCTGGAGTTTGTCGTGGATGAGAATACAAAGCATATTGGTGAGAAGGTCAAGGATATGCCGATTCAGAAGAATGTGCTGATTGCGTCCATCAGCAGCGGCAGAAAGACGGAGATTGCCCATGGTGATATGACGTTCCATGCCGGCGATACGGTTGTCATTGTCGCGGCAAGTGATCATGTCATCGGTACATTGAATGATATTTTTGAGGGGTAAGCTGGCATGAATTGGAAAATGATATGGCGCATCATTGCCTGGATTCTCGTTGTGGAGGCAGGACTGATGCTGCCGGCATTGTTCATCTCGATTGGCTATCATGAACCTGCTGCCATCTATGGCTATTGCCTTACACTGCCGATTATCCTGGCCTGTGCCGGCATTCTGTTCCTGTTGACAAAGAATGCCAGAAGAGGCTTCTATCAGCGGGAAGGCTTTGTCACAACCGGCCTGAGCTGGGTCGCGATGTCTGCCCTTGGCTGTCTGCCTTTCTTCTTTTCCCGGGAAATTCCCAACTACATCGACTGCATGTTTGAAATGGTATCCGGCTTTACCACAACCGGATCCTCCATTCTGACCAATGTCGAGGCCATGGATAAAGGCCTGCTCTGGTGGCGTTCTTTCTCCCACTGGGTCGGCGGCATGGGCGTGCTCGTCTTCCTGATGGCGATTGTTCCCCTTGGCGGCAAGAACCAGGGTTTCACCCTGCATATTCTGCGTGCGGAATCCCCGGGACCTGCGGTAGGCAAGATGGCCCCGCGCATGAAGGAAACAGCTCTGATTCTCTACCGGCTGTATCTTGCCTTGACCATTCTGAACATCATCTTCCTGCTGGCTGGCGGCATGGACTGGTTCTCTGCCTGCTGTATTGCCTTTGGCACAGCCGGTACCGGCGGCTTCTCAGTTCTCAACAGTTCCTGTGCATCGTATTCCCCGTACATCCAGTGGGTGACAACGATCTTCATGTTTCTGTTTGCCGTCAACTTCTCAATCTACTATCTGTTATGGCTGCGTGATTTCAAATCCGTCTGGAAGGATGAAGAGCTGCGCGGCTATCTGATCATCATTGCTGTGACGATCACAGCTCTGGTATTGAATGTACGTCCGCTGTACAGCACACTGTCCGAGACGATCCGGCATTGTTCCTTCACGGTGGCGACGATCATGTCAACAACTGGTTATGCCACAACAGACTTCAATCTGTGGCCGGCCTTCTCGAAAGCAATCATTCTGTTCCTGATGTTTGTAGGTGCCTGTGCCGGCAGTACCGGCGGCGGCATCAAGGTCATCCGTGTCATTCTGCTTGGTAAGATCCTGCGCCGCAACGTGCATGAAAACCAGCATCCGGATGAAGTCAGTGCCATTCGTATCAATGGCCGCAAGGTCGATGAACAGGTCATCCGCAACTGCGAAGCCTATCTGATTGCCTACACTGCCATTGTCATCCTCAGTTTCCTGATTGTTTCTCTGGATGGCTTCTCCGTCGAGACAAACATCTCTGCTGTCATGGCAACCTTCAATAACATCGGACCTGGTCTGGATGCCGTCGGCCCGACCGCCAACTTCTCTGCCTACAGTGCACTGTCAAAGATTGTCATGACCTTTGACATGCTGGCCGGTCGTCTGGAAATCTATCCGATCATCATGCTGTTCTCCCGCCGTACATGGCGCAAGAGAAGATAAGCAGTACTTTCACACTGTCAGACATTCCTGGCAGTGTTTTTCTTTCGTGCTATACTGGCTGCTAACAGGAGGATAGAAGAATGATTATTCATAATGGACTGATTCATGATGCCATTCACAGAGATCCGTATCGTGCAGATATTCTTGTGCAGGATGGTAAGATTGCGGCAGTTGGCAGTGATCTTTCATCAGATGAAGAAGTGGTGGATGTGCAGGGTGCCAATGTGTATCCGGGTTTTGTAGAGGCACACTGCCATCTTGGCCTGGATGGCTATGGCATCGGTTTTGAGGGCAGAGACTATAATGAGCGCAATGATATCTGTACGCCGCAGTTACGTGCGATTGACAGCTTCAATCCGCAGGATCCTGCCATTGCCATGGCGGCAAAGGCAGGTGTGACATGTGCTGCCACGGGTCAGGGAAGTTCCAATGCGATCGGCGGCTTATGGACGTGTGTCAAGACAACGGGCATCTGTGTGGATGACATGGTTGTCAAAGATAACATTGCCATGAAGTGTGCTCTTGGTGAAAATCCGAAGCGCTGCTATCAGGACAAGGGCAATTGTGCAAGGATGTCTACAGCGGCAGTGATCCGCAATATGCTGTTTCTTACGAAGGATTACATGGCACGCAAAGCGGCGGCCAATGGTGATCCGTTGAAGATGCCGGCGTTTGATATGAAGTGTGAGGCCATGATTCCGGTAATTGAAAAGAAGATTCCGCTGAAGATTCATGCCCATCAGGCCAATGATATTCTCACAGCCATTCGGATTGCCAGGGAGTTTGATGTGAAGCTGACTCTGGAACATGTGACGGAAGGCCATCTGATTGTGGATATTCTCAAACGGCATCCTGATCTGCCTCTGGCGGTTGGCCCGACATTAACCAATGCGTCCAAGTTTGAACTGCAGAACAAGTCCTGGACAACACCTGGCATTCTGGCTAAGGCAGGCTGCCATGTCTCGATCATTACTGATGCACCGGTCATCCCGCTGCAGTATCTGCCGCTTTGTGCAGGATATGCCATCAAGGCAGGCATGGATCCTTTTGATGCCCTCCAGGCCATTACGATTCACCCGGCCGAGCATATCGGTGTATCAGACAGAGTCGGCTCGATTGAAGCAGGCAAGGATGCGGATCTTGTGATCATTGATGGCTCTCCGTTTGAAGTATCTTCCACTGTAAAACGGGTGTACATCGCCGGCGTAAGACAGTAAAAAATTCACCTATTGTTCACATTGAGGACATATTTGTATCACATTTTCCTTTTAGTATTACAACTGTCAGATGGGAAAACATCTGATGATAATCTCCCAAAGATTAGGAAGTTCTCCAGACCCCCCCATCCTGGAGAAATACTTCCCCCCCAAAGAAACCGAGCGTTGTCGAAAACTCTTAGGAGTACAGGCAACGCTCTTTTCTCTGTGCTCCTCATTTCATAATCCCCCCACTTTTTCGCTGTCAACTCTTGACAAAATTTCAAGCGTGCCATGCTCGCTTCGCTCGCTTTTCTTGAAAAGGTGGGAGGTGAGTGAAATGCTCAAACATATCTCTTCGTCCCTG